>NZ_JAGIXF010000052.1:0-53393 GCF_021483755.1 Burkholderia sp. WTPI3
GGCGGGGGGGGGGGGGCGGGGGCGGGGCGGGGGGGCGGGGGGGGGGGGGGGGGCGGGGCCGGGTGGGTTCGGCGGGGGCGTGCGTGAGCCGGGCGGCCTGGTGGATCGGGATCGGGGGCTGGCGGGGGGGGTGGAGACCAAGGACGTGCCGGCGATCGGCGCAGTGCACGCGGCGGCCGAGCGCGCCAGGCGCGTGCCGGACGACCTGTCGATCGTCGGCATTACCGACATTCATCTGGCAAGCGACACGCGTCCGACGTTGACGACCGTCGCGATCCCGACCGCCGAGGCGGCGGGGCTCGCGGTCGAACTGCTCAATGCGTTGCGCGAGGCGGGCGGGCAGGTCGACGAGGTGTCGCGGGTGCGGACGGCGTCGTTGCCGAGGTTGGTGGTGCGGGGGACGACGGGCGCGGCGCCGGGGCCGCGCACGACGGCCTAGACGTCGCGGGCGGCCGCGCCGCGCGACACCGGACGTGGCGTGGTTTGCCGGCGTGGGGCGCAACCGGCGAAGCGGCGAAGCGGCGAATGGCGCTGGTCACCGGCCACTGCACGGAACCGGAGTCCCGGGCCGGATTGGGTGCGGGCCTCATTCGCCTTCGACGAGCCGCATCACGATCCGTCGCGCCGATTCGAGATGCGCGACCGTCATCGCGCGAGCACCGCGTGCATTGCGTTCGCGGCACGCTTGCAGGATGTCTTCGTGCTCGACCTGGAACGATGGCGTATCGGCGAGCAGCGTCGCCTGCAACCGCTCGTACCGCTCGACCTGGCTGCGTAGTTCCGCGATCGCCTTCAGCTGCCGCTCGTTGCCGCAGCACGAATACAGCAGCGCATGGAACTCGCGGTTCAGCTCGCCTTGCCGGCGCGGCACGCCCGATTCGCCGAGCAGCCGGTGCACGAGCTCGGCGCGCGCCAGCGTCTCGTCGTCGAGCCGCTTCACGCTGCGGAAGATCGCATCGCCTTCGAGCAGCGCGCGCATGTCGTAGATCTCCTGCACGTCGGACGCGCTCAGCATCCGGACGACCGCGCCGCGATTGCGGAAGATGTCCAGCAGCCCTTCGCGCTCAAGGCGCTGGATCGCCTCGCGCATCGGAATCCGGCTGATCCCGAAACGTTCGGCAAGATCGCGCTCGACGAGCCGCTCGCCTGCCTGCAGTTCGCCGTTGATGATCATTTCCCGCAGCGATGCGGCCACCGCGTCTGCCGTGGAATCGAGTCTGGCTTCCATGCCTCTGGGCTCCTGAATTTGGAATAATGGTATACCAAACGACATTCAGGTGCCACAATGGCGACCTCACGTTCCGATAGCAGAGGAGAGCGGGATGGCGCATGGCGAACACAAGTACGGCGTGACAGTGGAGTGGACCGGCAACCGGGGAACCGGCACGTCGGGGTATCGCGACTATGGCCGCGATCATGTGATCCGCGCGGGGTCGAAGCCGGACATTCCCGGCTCGTCGGATGCCGCGTTTCGCGGCGATGCGGCGCGCTGGAATCCGGAGGACCTGCTGCTGGCGTCGGCGTCGGCATGCCACAAGCTCTGGTATCTGCATCTATGCTCGGATGCGGGGATCCGCGTGCTCGCGTACGTCGACGAGGCCGAAGGCACGATGCTCGACAGCACCGAGCAAGGGCGTTTCACCGAAATCGTGCTGCACCCGCGCGTGACGATTCGCGCCGGCGACGATCGCGAACTGGCGGAGCGGCTGCATCACGCGGCGCATGCGAAGTGCTACGTGGCGAACTCCGTCAATTTCCCGATCCGGTGCGAGCCGGTGATCGAATTCGCTGCGGCGTGACGCACGCAAGGGGGACGACGTTGAAGCTCTTCTACTACCCGAGCAACGCAAGCATGGCGCCGCATTTCGTGCTGGAAGAAATCGGCAAGCCGTTCGAGCTGGTGTGGGTCGACCGCACGCGCGACCAGCACAAGTCGCCCGAATATCTCGCGCTCAATCCGAACGGGCTCATTCCGGTGCTGGTCGACGGCGATCTGGTGCTGTACGAGACGGCCGCAATCTGTCTGCATCTTGCCGACACGCATCCGGAGCAGCGGCTTGCGCCGGACCTCGGCACGCCGGAGCGTGCGCGCTTCTACACGTGGCTGACGTGGCTCACCAACACGCTTCAGGCGACGCTGATCGCGTATTTCTATCCGGAGCGGTGGGTCGATGCGGGCAACGCGTCGGGGGCCGCGCAGGTGAAGGCGCATGCGGAGGCGAAGGTGGCGACGCTGCTGGATCAGCTTGAGTCGCAGCTCGACGCAAGCGGCGGCCCCTGGCTGCTCGGCGCGCACTATACGGTGCTCGACCCGTATGCACTGATGCTGTGCCGCTGGACGCGCGGCTTCGCCGAGCCGGCGCGGCAGCGTCCGGGGCTCGGCGGCTATCTGCGGCAGGTGCTCGCGCGCCCGGCGATCCAGCGGGCGCTGAGGACGGAAGGGCTCGCGGCGCCCTGGGTGTAAGCGGCGCGCGGGCGCAGCCGCCTGCGTGCCGTTCGGCTTCGACCGGCGCGCGCGCCGCACGGGCGCGCCTTCCCGTGCATCGTTACAGTTCGATTCCGTAGACGTCCCGCGCGGCCGCGCGGATCGCATCGGCCATCACCGCGACGGCCGGCGAAGGCAGCCGGTCGGTGCGCGTGATGATCCCGAAATCGTCCATCCGGCAATCCATCTCCAGCGGCAGCACGGTAACGATCCCGTGTCGCGCGTAGTACCGCGCGACGTCCTCCGCCAGCACCGCGATCATGTCGCTCTGCTCGATCAGCTGCGTAATGAAAAGCAGCGCGGCCGTCTCGACGACGTTCGCGGGCGGCGCGAGGCTGGCGCGCTGGAACACCAGCTCGAAGCGATGGCGCAGCACGCTGCCGGCAGGCGGCATCACCCACGCGGCGCGCTGGACGTCGGCGAGCGACAGCGGCGCCTGCGCGAGCAGCGGATGGCCGGGCCGCACGACCGCGGCGACCGGCTCGCCGGTCAGCGGCTCGTAGCGCAGGTGCAGCTTGTCGTGTTCGGCGGACAGCCGGCCGAGCACGATGTCGAGCTTGTCCTGCGCGAGGTGTTCGAGCAGCGCGTTGCTCGTGTCGATCGCGACGGACACCCGCACGTTCGCGTGCGTTCCTTTCACGGCCGCGACGGCCGGCGGCACGAGCCGCAGCCCCGGCGACGTGATCGCGCCCACCGCCACATGCCCGAGATGGCCGGCCTTGAGCGCGGCCAGTTCCTCGCGCGCCTGGTCGAGGCTGCCGAGCGCCGCGCGCGCATGGCGGATCAGCGCGTCGCCATACAGCGTCGGCCGCATCCCGCGCGGCAGCCGTTCGAACAGCACCGCGCCGATCGATTCCTCCAGCTCGCGCAGCAGCTTCGACGCGGCCGGCTGCGTCATGTTCAGTGCGGCCGCCGCGCGATGAATGCTGCCTTCGTCGGCGAGCGCGACGACCAGCAGCAACTGGCGCGTCTTCAGGCGGCTGCGGTTTCCCCACGGGCTGGCTTCGCTCATCGTACGGGTTTATATCGATATCGGAATCGATATCGTAATCGCCTAAAACGTCATTGGCGAGTTATCAAAATTCTCCCTAGACTGCGTCGGTATCCCGTCACCACAGGACTGACGATGTCGGCAACAAAACCCAGGCTGCGCTCCGCGCAATGGTTCGGCACGAACGACAAGAACGGCTTCATGTACCGGAGCTGGATGAAGAACCAGGGCATTCCCGATCACGAATTCGACGGTCGGCCGATCATCGGCATCTGCAATACGTGGTCCGAACTGACGCCGTGCAACGCGCACTTCCGCAAGCTCGCCGAGCACGTGAAGCGCGGCATCTTCGAGGCGGGCGGCTTTCCGGTCGAGTTCCCGGTGTTCTCGAACGGCGAATCGAACCTGCGGCCGTCGGCGATGCTCACGCGCAACCTGGCGTCGATGGACGTCGAGGAAGCGATCCGCGGCAACCCGATCGATGCGGTTGTGCTGCTCGCCGGCTGCGACAAGACGACCCCGGCGTTGCTGATGGGCGCGGCGAGCTGCGACGTGCCGGCGATCGTCGTGTCGGGCGGCCCGATGCTGAACGGCAAGCTCGAAGGCCGGAACATCGGCTCGGGCACGGCCGTGTGGCAACTGCACGAATCGTTGAAGGCCGGCGAGATCGACCTGCATCACTTTCTGTCCGCCGAAGCCGGGATGTCGCGCTCGGCCGGCACCTGCAACACGATGGGCACTGCATCGACGATGGCGTGCATGGCCGAGGCGCTCGGCGTCGCGTTGCCGCACAACGCGGCGATTCCGGCTGTCGATTCGCGCCGCTACGTGCTCGCGCACATGTCGGGCATCCGTATCGTCGAGATGGCGCTCGAAGGGCTCGTGCTGTCGAAGGTCCTGACGCGCGCCGCGTTCGAGAACGCGATCCGTGCGAACGCGGCGATCGGCGGGTCGACCAATGCGGTGATCCACCTGAAGGCGATCGCGGGCCGCATCGGCGTGCCGCTGGAACTCGAGGACTGGATGCGCATCGGCCGCGACACGCCGACGATCGTCGACCTGATGCCGTCCGGGCGCTTCCTGATGGAGGAGTTCTATTACGCGGGCGGCCTGCCGGCCGTGCTGCGCCGGCTCGGCGAGGGCGGGCTGCTGCCGCACCCCGACGCGCTGACGGTAAACGGCAAGTCGCTGTGGGACAACGTGCGCGAAGCGCCGAACTACGACGACGAGGTGATCCGCCCGCTCGACCGGCCGCTGATCGCGGACGGCGGGATCTGCATCCTGCGCGGCAATCTCGCGCCGCGCGGCGCGGTGCTCAAGCCGTCGGCGGCGAGTCCGGAATTGCTCAAGCATCGCGGCCGCGCGGTGGTGTTCGAGAACCTGGACCATTACAAGGCGACGATCAACGACGAAGCGCTCGACGTCGATGCCGGTTCGGTGCTGGTGCTGAAGAACTGCGGACCGCGCGGTTATCCGGGGATGGCCGAAGTCGGCAACATGGGGCTGCCGCCGAAGCTGCTGCGCCAGGGCGTGAAGGACATGGTGCGCATCTCGGATGCGCGGATGAGCGGCACCGCATACGGCACGGTGGTGCTGCACGTCGCGCCGGAAGCGGCCGCCGGCGGCCCGCTCGCCGCAGTGCGCAACGGCGACTGGATCGAACTCGACTGCGAGGCCGGCCTGCTGCATCTCGACATTACGGACGACGAACTGCAGCGCCGCCTGTCGGACGTCGATCCGGCCGCGGCGCCGGGCGTGGCCGGGCAGATGGGCAAGGGCGGCTACGCGCGGCTGTATATCGACCACGTGCTGCAGGCGGACGAGGGATGCGACCTCGACTTCCTGGTCGGCACGCGCGGCGCGGATGTGCCGAGCCATTCGCATTGAGCGGCCGGGCGGCGCAACGTGCGCCGCGGCCGCGCGAGGGCATCGGCTCGCGCATCGTCAAGTTGTGAAACCCGTGAACGCATGATGGCCTCGCATCGGGGCCGACGCAGGACGCGAACCATGACATCGAGCAGCACGCCGCGTTATCGCGGCATCTTCCCCGTCGTCCCGACGACGTTTTCCGATACCGGCGAGCTCGATCTCGCGAGCCAGAAGCACGCGGTCGATTTCATGATCGACGCGGGCTCGGACGGGCTGTGCATCCTCGCGAACTTCTCCGAGCAATTCGCGGTCACCGACGACGAGCGCGACGTGCTCACGCGCACGATCCTCGAACACGTCGCCGGCCGCGTGCCGGTGATCGTCACGACGTCGCACTACAGCACGCAGGTCTGCGCGGCGCGCAGCTTGCGCGCGCAGCAGCTCGGCGCGGCGATGGTGATGGCGATGCCGCCGTATCACGGTGCGACGTTCCGCGTGCCGGAAACGCAGATCTTCGATTTCTACGCCCGCGTGTCCGACGCGATCTCCATCCCGATCCTGATCCAGGACGCGCCCGCGAGCGGCACCGCGCTGGCCGCGCCGTTCCTTGCACGGATGGCGCGCGACATCGAGCAGGTCGCGTACTTCAAGATCGAGACGCCGGGTGCGGCGAACAAGCTGCGCGAGCTGATCCGGCTCGGCGGCGACGCGATCGAGGGGCCGTGGGACGGCGAAGAGGCGATCACGCTGCTTGCCGACCTGCATGCGGGCGCGACCGGCGCGATGACGGGCGGCGGATTTCCGGACGGCATCCGGCCGATCCTCGACGCGTTCCGCGAAGGGCGGCACGACGATGCGTTCGCGCATTACCAGAGGTGGCTGCCGCTGATCAATCACGAGAATCGTCAGTCCGGGATCCTGACCGCGAAGGCGCTGATGCGCGAAGGCGGCGTGATCGCGTGCGAGCGGCCGCGGCATCCGATGCCTGAGCTGCATCCGGACACGCGCGCCGAACTGATCGCGATCGCGCGCCGGCTCGATCCGCTCGTGCTGCGCTGGGCGCGCTGAGCGAGTGGCGAAGGAGGAACACAGATGAGCAAGGTGTTTTCGCTGGGCGTGATCGGGATCGGCAAGATCGCGCGTGACCAGCATCTGCCGGCGATCGCCGCCGAGCCGGGCTTCGTGTTGAGCGCCTGTGCGAGCCGTCACGCGGAAGTGGCCGGCGTGCGCAACTATCCGGACCTGGGCGCGCTGCTGGCTGCCGAACGCGAACTCGACGCGGTGTCGCTGTGCGCGCCGCCGCAGGTGCGCTATGCGCAGGCGCGCGCCGCGCTCGAAGCCGGCAAGCATGTGATGCTCGAAAAGCCGCCGGGCGCGACGCTCGGTGAAGTGGCCGTGCTGGACGCGCTCGCGCGCGAACGCGGCCTTACGTTGTTCGCGACCTGGCATTCGCGCTGCGCGAGCGCGGTCGAACCCGCGCGCGCGTGGCTCGCGACGCGCACGATCCGCGCGGTGCAGGTGCGCTGGAAAGAGGACGTGCGGCGCTGGCATCCGGGGCAGCAGTGGATCTGGGAGCCCGGCGGCCTCGGCGTGTTCGATCCCGGCATCAACGCGCTGTCGATCGTCACGCGGATCCTGCCGCGCGAGCTCGTGCTGCGCGAAGCGACGCTCTATGTGCCGAGCGACGCGCAGATGCCGATCGCGGCCGAGCTCGATTGCGCGGATACGGAGGGCGTGCCCGTGCATGCGGAATTCGACTGGCGCCACGGCCCCGTCGAGCAATGGGAAATCGCGGTCGACACGTCGGACGGCGTGCTCGCGATCAGCCGCGGCGGCGCGCAGTTGTCGATCGACGGCGCACCGGTCGAGATCGGGTCCGAGCGCGAGTATCCGGCGCTGTATGCACACTTCCACGCGTTGATCGCGCGCGGCGAAAGCGACGTCGACGTCCGGCCGCTGCGGCTCGTCGCCGACGCGTTCCTGTTCGGGCGGCGCGTCGGGACGGACGCGTTCGGCCGCTGACAACGTGCCGGCGCGCTCCATTGCGAGCGCGGCCGCGCATGAAGCATGTTGAAGACCCAAGCCAATACAAGGAGACACCGCATGAACCGCACGATTCGCCGACACACCCTGCGCGCGCTGCTCGCCGCGCTTTGCATCGCTCCCCTCGGGACGCAGGGCGCCGCGCACGCCGACGCGCCGCTGAGGATCGGCTTCCTGGTGAAGATGCCCGAGCAGGCATGGTTCATCAACGAGCAGAATGCCGCGTCGGCGCTCGGCCAGAAGGAGAACTTCTCGGTCGTGAAGATCGGCACGCCGGACGGCGAGAGGGTGCTGGCCGCGATCGACAATCTCGGCTCGCAAGGCGCGCAGGGCTTCGTGATCTGCGCGCCCGACGTGCGCCTCGGGCCGGCGATCGCCGCGCGCGCGAAGCGCTACAACATGAAGTTCGTGACGGTCGACGACCAGCTCGTCGACTCGACCGGCAAGCCGCTGCCGAACGTGCCGCACCTCGGGATGTCGGCGACCAAGATCGGCAACCAGGTCGGCCAGGCGATCGCAGACGAGATGAAGCGGCGCGGCTGGAAGCCGGAAGAAGTCGGCGCACTGCGCATCACCAACTACGAGCTGCCGACCGCGAAGCTGCGCACTGACGGCGCGACGCAGGCGCTGCTGGCGAACGGCTTCCGCCAAGAGAACATCTTCGACGCGCCGCAGAAGACGACCGACGACGAAGGCGGCTTCAGTGCGGCCGCGCCCGTGCTCGCGCGCCATCCCAACGTGAAGAAGTGGGTGGTCTACGCGCTGAACGAGGAAACCGTGCTCGGCGCGGTGCGCGCGACCGAGCAGCTGCACATCCCGGCAGCCGACGTGATCGGCGTCGGCATCAACGGCGCGGGCGAGGCGTTCGCCGAATTCCAGAAGAAGGAGCCGACCGGCTTCTACGGGACGATCGCGGTCAGCTCGACGAACCACGGCAAGGAGAGCACGCAGAACCTCGTCGACTGGATCCGCAACGGCAAGATGCCGCCGGCCGACACGCAGACGAGCGGCAAGCTGATGACGCGCGCGAACTGGCAGGCCGTGCGCGCCGAGCTCGGCATCTGAGCGTGCGGGGCGACGACGCGATGACGATGCAGACGATGACGGCCGTGTCCGGCAACGACGCCGCCGCGCAAGCCGGCGCCGGTAAGCCGGCGCCGGGCGGTGCGCTGCTCGCGCTCGACGGCATCACGGTGACGTTTCCGGGCGTGCGCGCGCTCGATGGCGTGTCGCTGGCGGTGCGCGCGGGCGAAGTGCACGGCCTGATGGGCGAGAACGGCGCGGGGAAATCGACGCTGCTGAAGGTGCTGTCGGGCGTGAACCAGCCGCAGGCCGGCACGCTGACGCTGAACGGCACGGTGCAGCGCTTCGCGTCGACACGCGCCGCGCTCGAGGCCGGCATCGCGATCATCTACCAGGAACTGCATCTGGTACCCGAGCTGACGGTCGCGGAAAACCTGATGCTCGGGCAACTGCCGAGCCGGCTCGGCGTGGTCGACGAACGTGCGCTCGCCGTGCGGGCGCTCGATGCGCTGGAGCGGCTCGGCGAGCACATCGATCCGGATACCCCGGTCAAGTATCTGTCGATCGGACAGCGCCAGATGATCGAGATCGGCAAGGCACTGATGCGCGACGCGCGCGTGATCGCCTTCGACGAACCGACGAGTTCGCTGTCCGCGCGCGAAACGACGCAGCTGTTCCGGATCATCCGTTCGCTGCGCGCGGAAGGCCGCGCGATCATCTACGTCACGCACCGGATGGAGGAAGTCGACGCGCTGTGCGATCGCGTGACGGTGTTTCGCGACGGCCGGCGGATCGAGACGTTCGAATCGGTCGCCGACCTGGACCGCGACCGGCTGATCGGCTGCATGGTCGGCCGCTCGATCGAGGACGTGTACGGCTACCGGCCGCGCGCGGCCGGCGACGTGCTGATCGAGGCGAAGGGGCTGATCGGGCCGGGCCTGTCCGAACCGGTGTCGTTCGCCGCGCGGCGCGGCGAGATCGTCGGGTTCTTCGGGCTCGTCGGCGCGGGCCGCTCGGAGCTGATGAAGCTGCTGTATGGCGCGGCGCGGCCGAGCGGCGGCCACGTCGAGCTCGGTGGCAAGCGCGTCGCGTTCGCGAGTCCGCGGCACGCGGTGCGCGCCGGCATCGCGCTGTGCCCGGAAGATCGCAAGCAGGAAGGCATCGTTGCGATCGCGTCGGTGGCCGACAACCTGAACATCAGCGCGCGCCGCCATTTCAGCCTGGCGCGCGTGCTGCTCGACGCGCGGCGCGAACGCGAGCTCGCGCAGAAATATATCGAGCGGCTCGCGATCAAGACCCGCGACGGCGACACGCCGATCGGCGCGCTGTCGGGCGGCAACCAGCAGAAGGTCGTGCTCGCGCGCTGGCTGGCCGAGCGCATCGACGTGTTCCTGATGGACGAGCCCACGCGCGGCATCGACGTCGGCGCGCGCGCGGAAATCTACAACCTGTTCTACGAACTCGCGGAAGCGGGCCGCACCGTGATCATCGTGTCGAGCGATCTGGCCGAGGTGATCGGCGTGTCGGACCGCATCGTCGTGATGAAGGAAGGACGGATCGCGGGCGAAGTCGCGAAGGCGCAGGCGACGCCCGACACGCTGATCAAGCTCGCGCTGCCGCGCTGAGCGGCGTGCAGTCAACCGGAATGCAATCGATATGAGCCAGGCCATGCAACCCCAACGCACTTCCCCGTCCTCCGATGCCGCCGTCGCGCCCGCGCGCGCCCGCGGCGGCGTGTGGCAACTGATCAACCGCTCCGGCATCGTGATGGTGTTCCTGGTGCTGTTCGCGGTGCTGTCGGCGACCGTGCCGGACTTCCTCACGCCGCGCAACATCCAGGGCCTGCTGCTGTCGGTCACGCTGATCGGCTCGATCGCGGTGACGATGATGTTCGTGCTCGCGCTCGGCGAGGTCGACCTGTCGGTCGCGTCGATCGTCGCGTTCTCGGGCGTCGTCGCATCGACGCTGATCACCGCGACACACAGCGTCCTGTTCGGCACCGCGGCCGGCATCCTCGCGGGTGGCGCGGTCGGGCTCGTGAACGGCGTGCTGATCGCGCGCTGGCGGATCAATTCGCTGATCGTCACGCTCGCGATGATGGAAGTCGTGCGCGGTCTCGCGTTCATCACGTCGAATGGCGACGCGGTGATGATCTCCGAGGAGCGCTTCTTCGAACTCGGCTCCGGTTCGTTCCTCGGCATCTCGTTTCCGATCTGGAGCAACATCGTCGGCTTCGTCGTGTTCGGCTTCCTGCTGCGCAAGACGGTGTTCGGCAAGAACGTGCTGGCTGTGGGCGGCAACGGCGAGGCCGCGTTGCTCGCCGGGCTGCCGGTGATGCGCATCAAGATCGCCGTGTTCGTGCTGCAGGGGCTCGTGACCGGTTTCGCCGGCGTGATGCTCGCGTCGCGGATGAGCCTAGGCGACCCGAAGACGTCGGTCGGCCTCGAGCTCGGCGTGATCTCCGCATGCGTGCTCGGCGGCGTGTCGCTGACGGGCGGCGTCGCGACGATCTCCGGCGTGCTGGTCGGCGTGCTGATCATGGGCGCGGTGCAGGACGCGATGAGCCTCCTGAACGTGCCGACCTTTTACCAATATCTGATACGCGGCGGAATTCTGTTGCTTGCCGTGCTGTTCGACCAGTATCGTCGCAACCAGCGGCGCGCGATGAAGATCTGACCAACGCGCCGCCCGCGAAAGCGACAGATATCGGGAGACGGCATGCAACAGACTAGTCCGGGCGCGGCGGCGCTGCTCGTAGACAGCCGCAACACGCTCGGCGAAGGCGCGACGTGGTGCGACGCGACGCACGCGCTGTACTGGACGGATATCGAAGGCGCGCGCCTGTGGCGCTGCCGCGCGGACGGCTCGGCCCTCGCGCAATGGCCGATGCCGGAGCGGCTGGCGTGCTTTGCGCTGACGAACGAGCCGGACGTGCTGCTCGTCGGGTTCGCGACGCATCTCGCGTTCTTCGATCTGCGCAGCGGCGCGTTCACGCGCATCGTCGATGTCGAGCCGGATCTGCCGACGCGGCTGAACGACGGCCGCTGCGATCCGTTCGGCGCGTTCGTGTTCGGGATGAAGGACGAAGGCGGCGATCCGCCGTGCGCGATCGGCGGGTTCTATCGGCTCAATCCGGACCTTACGCTCGAACGGCTTGCATTGCCGGCTGCCGCGATCGCGAACAGCATCGCGTTCTCGCCGGACGGTTCGAAGATGTACTTCTGCGATTCGATGGTGCGCGAGATTTTCGTGTGCGATTACCGCGCGGGCGGCGATGTTGCCAACGTGCGGCTGTTCGCGCGGCTCACCGACGCGGACGGCGATCCGGACGGCTCGACGATGGACCGCGACGGCGGGCTGTGGAATGCGCAGTGGGGCGGCCGGCGGGTCGTGCGCTACGGGCCGGACGGTGTCGAAACGGCGCGCGTGGCGGTGCCGACGGCGCAGCCGAGCTGCGTGGCGATCGATGGGGAAGGTCGGTTGTACGTGACGAGTGCGCGCATCGGGTTGAGCGACGACGCGCTGGCGAGCGATGCCGATGCCGGTGGCGTGTTCGTCGCGCAGACGGGCCATGCGGGGTTGGCGACCGCGAGATTTGCTGGGACATGTCCTGGATGAATGGCGGGTGTGGACGGCAGGTTCTATCGGCTGCAGGCAAAGATCCGGGTTGTACGAAAGATGGGCCTTGAACGGGGCTGATCAGCCGTCGTCTTTCTTAGCGGAATTCAGGCGCGCCGCATCCGCGGCATGAATGCCGCGCGGAAAACGTGATCGCGGAATGCGTAACGCCGACGTGACGCAAGGTCATCCTTTCCCCGTTCACAGCTGCTTCGCATATTCCTCCGGCCACATCCATCGACCAGGCTCAAAGCATCGTCTTATACACAAATCTGCCCTCCGCAACCGTAGGCCGGAACAAACCGCCGTCGAGCTCTCGATACTTCGGCGCCGGATGACACGACAGAAGCCGCTGCCGGGCTGTAGATGCGGCTACCTCCGTGGACGAAGCACCGGCACAACCCGAAGTGACGCAGAAAAACGAAAGCCCCCGGCTTGTGAAGGTTCGGGGGCCTTTCTTTTGCACACAATTTCCATAATTAAAATAAAGGTAGTCGGGCGCGAATCCAATCCCATTTGGTAGGCGGAATCGGGCGGCGGTTTTTCGCCCGGGGCTAGTCTATCGATTGATACAGTGTTTTGAGTCTCAAACGGGATGCATCCTTGTACACCCTCGTACTTCTTTAACTCTGATCCTAGCAAACCTTTTTGTGGCTTATAGTAAGGATTTTTTGCGCCAGTAATAAATGGATTTCATCAATCGATTAATGGATTATTCTGTAATATTTAATAATTAACGAAACTCCCGTTCCATGTTGATCCTTGTTGGTTCAGGTATCGCAGTCACTCCACCCTGTGATGGTTGGAATGAAGCTGTTTTTTTACCCCGTCACGAAGTGCCGAACCATTTTCAAGATGAGAATCGATTGTTTTTGGTAATTTAATTAGTGTGCCGACCGATAATTTCGTACTTATACGAGGCAACTGAGCACATGGAGGTATGCTGGGAGTGATGTCGCGACTATGCGTTCGCCCCCCGACGTGCTGGTAAGATGGCGCGCAATTCCATCCCGCCCGCACCATGAGTTCCGCACCGACCAAGCCCGCGAATCCGAAAAACGCCGCGACGAGCGCCACGGCAGGCGCCGTGAAGAAAGCCGCGAAAAGCGCCGCCCGCGCGACGGGCGACAAGCCGAAGACGCGCGTGCAGCAGCGCCTGACCTACGTGATCGGCGGCCTCGACCGGCTGCTGCGCCGCCATATGACCGACGCGCTCGCGCCGCTCGGCATCACGCTCGCGCAATACACGGCGCTGTCGGTGCTCGAGGCGCGCGGCGCGTCGTCGAATGCGCAGTTGGCCGAGCGCTCGTGGATCACGCCGCAATCGGCTAACGAGGTGATGAGCGTGATGGCCGCCCGCGGTTTCGTCACGCGCGAAGCCGACCCGTCGCACGGCCGCATCATCCTGCTGACGCTGACCGACGAAGGCGCGGCGATGCTGCGCGAGTGCGAAGCCGTGCTGCGCCCCGTCGAGACGCGAATGCTCGGTGACATCTCCGCCGACGACGCCGCGCATGTGCAGCGCGCGCTCGAACTGTTCTCGCGCAACCTGCGCGGCTGATCGCTTCCCGACGCTTCATCGCGCGGGCCCGCGTGGGCCCGTGCAGCCCGCCTCCGCTGCGCCTTGTCGTCGCCAGTGGCCTGACCGTTCCCCGATTCCATCGTGTCCTCGGCTTTCCGCTCCGGGTTTACACCGGCGTTCGTGCCGCTTGCAATATCAGGTAGCCTGATATTAAATGAAGCCGTTCGCAGCAGGATCGCTGCGCACCGAATCGCACTGGAAACGAACGACAGGAACCGACATGAGCAAGTACGACAATCGCTGGCAGACCGTGGAAGTGAAGGTGGAGGCCGGCATCGCGTGGGTGACGCTGAACCGTCCGGACAAGCGCAACGCAATGAGCCCGACGCTGAACCGGGAGATGCTGGACGTGCTCGACGCGATCGAATTCGACGACGAAGCGAAGGTGCTGGTGCTGACCGGCGCGGGCGCCGCGTGGACGGCCGGCATGGATCTGAAGGAATATTTCCGCGAGATCGACGGCGGTTCCGACGCGCTGCAGGAAAAGGTGCGTCGCGACGCATCGGAATGGCAGTGGCGCCGTCTGCGGATGTACAACAAGCCGACGATCGCGATGGTGAACGGCTGGTGCTTCGGCGGCGGGTTCTCGCCGCTCGTCGCGTGCGACCTCGCGATCGCGGCGGACGAAGCGGTGTTCGGGCTGTCGGAGATCAACTGGGGCATCCCGCCGGGCAACCTGGTGAGCAAGGCGATGGCGGACACGGTCGGGCATCGCCGCGCGCTGCACTACATCATGACCGGCGACACGTTCACCGGCGTCGAAGCGGCGGCCATGGGCCTCGTGAACAGCAGCGTGCCGCTGGCCGGCCTGCGCGACGCGACGATCGCGCTCGCCGCACGGCTGATGGACAAGAACCCGGTCGTGCTGCGCGCGGCGAAACACGGCTTCAAGCGTTCGCGCGAACTCACGTGGGAGCAGTGCGAGGATTACCTGTACGCGAAGCTCGACCAGGCGCAACTGCGCGATCCGGAGCGCGGCCGAGAGCAGGGGTTGAAGCAGTTCCTCGACGACAAGACGATCAAGCCGGGCCTGCAGGCATACAAGCGCTGATACAGCGCTGACAAAACCGCCAACGCAACCGCAAGAGACAGGCAAGGCAGGAGACGACATGACCGACAGACGGATGCTGATCGCCGGCGAGTGGTGTACCGCCCGCGACGGGCGAACCTTCGACCGATTCAACCCCGCGACGGGCGCGCTCGCGTCGCGCGCGCCGGCGGCCGGCCCGGCCGATGCCGACGCGGCGATCGACGCCGCGCACCGCGCGTTTCCCGCATGGGCGGCGCTCGCGCCGACCGAGCGGCGTCGCCGGCTGCTGAAGGCGGCCGACCTGATGGACGCGCGCATCGACGAGATCGTCGCGACCGGCATCGCCGAGACCGGCGCGACACCCGGCTGGCTCGGCTTCAACGTGACGCTCGCGGCGAACATGCTGCGCGAGGCCGCGTCGATGACGACGCAGATCGACGGCGACGTGATCCCGTCCGACGTGCCCGGCAATCTCGCGCTGGCGATGCGCGTGCCGTGCGGCGTGGTGCTCGGCATCGCGCCGTGGAATGCGCCGGTGATCCTCGGCACGCGTGCGCTGGCGATGCCGCTCGCATGCGGCAACACGGTCGTGCTGAAGGCGTCCGAAGCGTGTCCGGGCGTGCACGCGCTGATCGGCGCGGTGCTGAACGACGCGGGCCTCGGCGCGGGTGTCGTCAACGTGATCACGCATGCGGCGGCCGATGCGCCGGCGCTCGTCGAGCGGCTGATCGCGCATCCGCATGTGAAGCGGATCAACTTCACCGGATCGACGCACGTCGGGCGCATCATCGCGCGCCACGCGGCCGCGCACCTGAAACCCGTGCTGCTCGAACTCGGCGGCAAGGCGCCGGTGCTCGTGCTCGATGATGCGGATGTCGATGCGGCGGCCGACGCGATCGCGTTCGGCGCGTTCTTCAACCAGGGGCAGATCTGCATGTCGACCGAGCGCGTGATCGCCGCGCGCCCGATCGCCGATGCGCTCGTCGAACGGCTGAGCGAGAAGGCGCGCACGCTGGTGGCCGGCGATCCGCTGGCGGGTCACGCACTCGGCACGATGGTCGATGCTGCGGCCGCCGCGCGTGCCGCGTCGCTCGTCGAGGACGCACGTGCGCACGGCGCACGCTTGCCGCTCGGCTGCCGGATCGAGGGCGCGACGATGCAGCCGGCGATCGTCGACGGCGTGACGCGCGACATGCGGCTCTATCGCGAGGAGTCGTTCGCGCCGGTGGTCGCGATCCTGCGGGCGGACCACGACGACGAAGCCGTCGCGCTCGCGAACGACAGCGAGTTCGGATTGTCGGCGAGCGTGTTCAGCCGCGACGTCGCACGCGCGATGACGGTCGCGCGCCGGATCGAATCGGGGATCTGCCACATCAACGGTCCGACCGTGCACGACGAAGCGCAGATGCCGTTCGGCGGCACGAAGGCGAGCGGCTACGGCCGCTTCGGCAGCCGCGCGTCGATTGCCGAATTCACCGAGCTGCGCTGGATCACCGTGCAGACCACGCCCCGTCATTACCCGATATGAGCGAGCCGACGATGAATGCATTGAAGGCGCCGCTTGCGGCCGGCCAACACGCCGACGGCGTGCGCTATCGCGCGGCGGCCGTCGCGGTCGGCGCGGCCGAGATTCGCCGCGCGGAAAGCGGCACATGGTATCTGCGCTCGCGCGAACCGCTCGGCGACTATCCGGCACGCCTGACCGATTGCCTTGTGCGCGGTGCGCAAGCGCATCCCGAGCGCGTGCTGGCCGCGCGGCGCGGCGCCGACGGCCGCTGGATCGAGATCACCTATGCGCAGATGCTCGAACGCGCCCGCGCACTCGGGCAGGGCCTCGTCGATCTAGGGCTGTCGGCCGAGCGTCCGCTCGCGGTGCTGTCCGGCAACGATCTCGAGCATCTGCAACTGATGTTCGCGGCGATGCTGGCCGGCGTGCCGTACTCGCCGATCTCGCCCGCGTATTCGCTGGTGTCGACCGACTACGGCAAGCTGCGCCACACGCTCGGCGTGCTGCGGCCGGGCGCGGTGTTCGTCGCCGAACGCGCGCCGTTCTCGCGTGCGCTCGACGCGACGTTGCCGGCCGACGCGGCGCTGATCGTCGCACGCGACGGCGATGCCGCCGCAGACGCCGACGGAAAGAGCCGCGCGGTGCCGCTGTCACGCCTGCTCGCCACCGCACCGCGCACGATCGACGCGATCCATGCGGCGGTCGGCCCGGATCATCTCGCGAAGATCCTGTTCACGTCCGGTTCGACGAAGCTGCCGAAGGCCGTGCCGACCACGCACCGGATGCTGTGCAGCAACCAGCAGATGCTGCGCCAGACGATGCCCGAACTCACGCGCGAGCCGCCGGTGCTGGTCGACTGGCTGCCGTGGAATCACACGTTCGGCGGCAGTCACAACCTCGGCATCGCGCTGTACAACGGCGGCACGCTGTACATCGACGACGGCCGCCCGGTGCCCGGCCGCTTCGACGAAACCGTGCGCAACCTGCGCGAGATCGCGCCGACGATCTACTTCAACGTGCCGAAGGGCTGGGAAGAGCTGACCGTCGCGCTCGAACGCGACGCCGAGCTGCGCGACACGTTCTTCTCGCGCGTGAAGCTGTATTTCTTCGGCGGCGCGGGGTTGTCGCAGGCCGCGTGGGACCGGCTCGACCGCGTGACCCAGGCGCATTGCGGCGAGCGCATCCGGATCATGGCCGGCCTCGGGATGACGGAGGCGTCGCCGTCGTGCCTGTTCACGACGGGGCCGCTGATGCGCGCCGGCTATATCGGGCTGCCCGCGCCCGGCTGCGACGCGAAGCTCGTGCCGTGCGGCGGCAAGCTCGAACTGCGCTTCAAGGGGCCGAACGTGATGCGCGGCTACTGGCATGCGGACGCCGATCCGCGCGACGTGTTCGACGAAGAGGGCTATTACCGCAGCGGCGACGCGGGCGTCTTCGCCGATCCGGCGCGGCCGGAACTCGGGCTGCTGTTCGACGGGCGGCTGACCGAGGATTTCAAGCTGAGCAGCGGCACGTTCGTCAGCGTCGGGCCGTTGCGCGCGAACGCGGTGTCGAGCGGCGCGCCATACGTGCAGGACGTGGTCGTCACCGGGATCAATCGCGACGACATCGGCTTGCTCGTGTTTCCGCGCGTCGACGCGTGCCGTGCGCTCGCGGGGCTCGCAGCCGACGCGCCGGTGCGCGATGTGCTGCGCGCGCCGGCCGTACGTGCGGCGTTCGCGGCATGGCTCGTCGCGCTGAACCGGCATGCGACCGGCGGCTCGACGTTTGTCGCGCGCATCCGGCTGATGGACCAGCCGCCGTCGCTCGATCTGGGCGAAGTGACCGACAAGGGTTCGCTGAATCAGGCGGCCGTGCAGCAGCACCGCGCGGCGGCGATCGACGCGCTGTACGACCCGGCGCGGCGCGATCCGGACGTGATGTACGCGTAAGCAGCACCAGGCAGACACGAGTAAGCGGAAGTACACGTAACGACCCGCCGGCCATCGCACCGGCAGGCACGCTTGCGGCCAGTGAATCAGGCTGCCTGATATTGGCGGCCGTTCAGCCGACACCTCGCGCGCGGGTCCGCCACTGGCCGGCGGCCGCGCGCGGCGGCCGTTGCCGGGCCGACCGACTACAAGACATGGGATTGGAGACAAGGATGAATACGTACGTTGCCGAAAAACCAACGGTCGCGACCACGCTCGCGCTGTGTTTCGCGATCGCCCTTCTGGAAGGGCTCGACCTGCAGTCGGTCGGCGTCGCCGCGCCGCGCATGGCGCATGAATTCGGGCTGACCGTATCGCAGATGGGCATCGCGTTCAGCGCGGGCACCTTCGGGCTGCTGCCGGGCGCGATGCTCGGCGGGCGGCTCGCCGACCGGATCGGCCGCAAGCGCGTGCTGATCGCGTCGGTCGTGCTGTTCGGGTTGCTGTCGATCGCCACCGCGCAGGTATCGACCTTCGCGATGCTCGTCGTCGTGCGCGTGCTGACCGGCATCGGGCTCGGCGGCGCGATGCCGAACCTGATCGCGCTGTCGTCGGAGGCGGTCGAGCCGCGCTCGCGCAGCAGCGCGGTGGCCACGATGTACTGCGGGATCCCGTTCGGCGGCGTGATCGCGTCGCTGATCGGCGTGCTGCTCGCCGGCGACACCGAATGGCGGCACATCTTCTACGTCGGCGGCGCGGGCCCGCTGCTGCTCGTGCCGCTGCTGGTGTGGTTCCTGCCGGAATCGCGCGCGTATCTCGACATCGCCGGCACGCAGGCCGCGCGCACCAGCGTCACGCGCACGCTGTTCGGCGACGGCCGCACGACGTCGACGCTCGCGCTGTGGATCAGCTACTTCTGCACGCTGATCGTCCTCTACTTCCTGCTGAACTGGCTGCCGTCGCTGATGGCCGCGCGCGGCCTCGATCGCGAGCATGTCGGCCTCGTGCAGATCGCGTTCAACGTGGGCGCGGGGCTCGGTGCGCTCGGCATCGGCGCGGCGCTCGACCGGATGCGTGCGTCGCGCGTGGTGGGCGGCATGTATGTCGGGATCGTGCTGTCGCTCGCCGCGCTGGCGGCCGCGCCCGGCTTCGCGTCGCTCGCGGCGGCCGCGTTCGCGGCCGGGATGTTCGTGGTCGGCGGGCAGTCGGTGCTGTATGCGCTCGCCGCGATCTATTACCCGACCGCGATGCGCGGCACGGGCGTCGGCGCGGCGGTGGCGGTCGGCCGGCTCGGCTCCGTCGTCGGGCCGCTCGCGGCCGCGACGCTGCTGGCCGCGGGCCGCAGCGCGCCGGTCGTGATCGGCGCGAGCATCCCCGTCACGCTGGTCGCGGCCGTCGCCGCGCTGGTGCTGATTCGCCGCCCGCAAGCCGGCGACTGACGTTTCGCCTTTTTTCAATGCGCGCCGTCAGAGCGCGCCACTCACCAAGGTCTGGAGACGCAACGACATGAAAAAGAACACAAGGAACGGCCTGCTGGCCGCAGGCGCATGCTGCGCACTCGCCGCGCCGGGCGCGCACGCGCAGTCGAGCGTGACGCTGTACGGGATCATCGATACGGGCGTCGAGTTCGTGTCGCACGCGAACGCGGCCGGCGACCACGTGGTGCGCATGCCGGGCGTGACGGGCGAACTGCCGTCGCGCTGGGGGCTGCGCGGTGCGGAGGATCTCGGCGCCGGCTACCAGGCGGTCTTCACGCTCGAAAGCGGCTTCAACGTGCGCGGCGGCGATCTCGGGCAGGGCGGCCGGCTGTTCGGGCGGCAGGCGTTCGTCGGGCTGAAGGGCGGCTTCGGCACGCTCGCGTTCGGGCGGCAGTACACGATGACCTACCTGGCGCTGCAGGGCGCGGACATCATCGGCCCCGACATCTACGGGCTCGGCTCGTTCGATGCGTACGTGCCGAACGGCCGCGCGGACAACGCGGTGACGTACGTCGGCACGTATCGCGGCGTGACGCTCGGCGCGGCCTATTCGTTCGGCCGCGACGGCGCGGGCACCGGCAACTCTCCGGGGCAGGGCACGTGCGCGGGGCAGGTGCCGGGCGACTCGCTCCAGTGCCGCAACTGGTCGGTGATGCTCAAGTACGACAGCGCGTACTTCGGCGCGGCGGCCTCGTACGAGGAACAGCGCGGCGGCACCGGCGCGGCCGCGAACTTCTTCGACGGCGTCGAGCCTGTCGCCTTCACCAGCAGTGGCGGCAAGGATGCACGCACGCACGTGAGCGCCTATGCGCAGGCGGCCGGTGCGCGCATCGGCGCGGGCTGGATCGGGCGGCGCGTGTCGACCGGGTCGCCGGCCGCGCCCGGCGCGCACTCGGACCTATTCTTCGTCGGCGCGTCGTATGCGGTGAAGCCCGATTTCGTCGTCGACGGCGAAGGCTACCGGATCGTCAACAGCGCGCACGACACGCGCGCGACGATGGCCACGCTGCGCGCGACCTATCTGCTGACCAAGCGCACGGCCGTCTACGCGCAATCGTCGTATCTGTGGAACAGCGCGCACGCGCGCTACGCGGTCAGCGGCGGCGGTGCCGGCACGACGCCCGGCGAAGGGATGGGGCAGCTCGGCGCGATGGTCGGCGTGCGGCACATGTTCTGATCGGCAGCCTGACGAACGGGAGTTATCTTGAACAGGAAATCTGCATTCCTCTGTATCGCGCCGCTGTCCGCGGCGGCCATGCTCGCCGGTTGCGGCGGCGACGATTCGGTCAGCTCCGCGCCGACGCACCTGAGCGCCGCGACGCCCGCCGCGATGACGCAGACCTGCGACGCGCTCGCCGCGAAGCTGTCGTATGCGAACACGTCGTTCACGTCGGTCACGACCGCGGCCGCCGGCGCGCTGACGGTGGCCGGCAAGCCGATCGCCGAGCACTGCGTGATCGAAGGGAAGATGAACGAGCGCGTGAGCGCGGTGGATGGCAACACCTATGCGATCGGCTTCGAGATGCGCTTGCCGAAAGCATGGAACGGCCGCTTCTTCTACCAGGCGAACGGCGGGCTCGACGGCAACGTCGTGACCGCGACCGGCGAGATCGGCGGCGGCGGGCCGCTGACCGATGCGCTGAACATGGGCTTCGCGGTGATCAGCTCGGATTCCGGGCACAGCGCCGCGCAGAACCCGCTGTTCGGCATCGATCCGCAGGCGCGGATCGACTACGGCTACGGCGCGGTCGACGCGCTCACGCCGATGGCCAAGCAGGTGATCCGGCTCGCGTACGGAAAGGCGCCCGACCGCAGCTATTTCGACGGCTGCTCGAACGGAGGCCGTCACGCGATGGTCACGGCGGCGCGCAACCCGGGCGACTACGACGGGATCATCGCGGGCGACCCGGGCTTCCACTTGCCGAAGGCGGCGATCGGCGAGATGTACGGCGCGCAGCAGTTCGCGAAGATCGCGTCGGCGACCGGCACCAACGGGCTGCCGGACATCCGCAGCGGCTTCACCGATGCGGAGCGCCAGTTCGTCGGCGCGAAGATACTCGAGAAATGCGATGCGCTCGACGGCGCGACGGACGGGATGGTGCAGGACGTCGCGGCGTGCCAGGCGCACTTCAGCATCGAGACGGACATCCCGGCCTGCGTGAACGGCGCGCGCACCGGATCGTGCCTGACGACCGCGCAGAAGAGCGCGCTGGAAAACGTGTTCGCGGGCGCGCGCAACAGCGCTGGCGCGGCGCTCTATGCGAGCTTTCCGTACGATCCGGGCGTGGCCGGCAGCGGCTGGGCCGCGTGGAAGCAGTCGAATTCGGTCACGCTCGATCCGGCCGCGATGGCGTTCACGTTCATGACGCCGCCGAAGACCGCCGCGACGCTCGCCAACCTCGCCGGCTTCGCGCTCGGCTTCGACATGGACAACGATGCGCCGTCGATCTTCGCGACGAACGGCGTGTATACGCAATCCGCGTGGTCGTTCATGACGCCGCCCGACGAGACGAACCTGGCCGCGCTGAAGTCGCGCGGCGCGAAGCTGCTCGTCTATCACGGCACGGGCGACCCGGTGTTCTCGTTCAACGACACGAGCGACTGGTACGGGCGGCTCGCGCAGGCGAACGGCGGCGACGCGTCGGACTTCGCGCGCTTCTATCCGGTGCCGGGAATGAACCATTGTTCGGGCGGCCCCGCGACCGACCAGTTCGACATGCTGACGCCGCTCGTCGCGTGGGTCGAGCAGGGGCAGGCGCCGGCCGAGATCGTCGCCACCGCGCGCGACACGACCAACGCAGTGCCGAACGCCGACGTGCCGACGTCGTGGGGCGCGGGGCGCACGCGTCCGCTGTGCCCGTATCCGCAGGTCGCGCGCTACAACGGGTCGGGCGACGTGAATTCGGCGGCGAGCTTCAGTTGCCGATGACGTAGCGGCAGCGTGAATGTGCCGATGCGCGCGCATCGGCACATTCACCGTGACGAGCGTGCGGGCCCGGAACGCGGCGATGTGTCGGGCACGACTTTGGAGGTCGCGTCCGGGGTACTATGGCGCCTTCTCGTCAGTGCGACGCGTCCTGATCGACGTGCCGCACCAGGTGTCCCTCCTCTGATTCGGCCATGCAAACCGTAGCGGTACTCGACTTCGAAACAACCGGGCTTTCCCCGAACATGGGGGACAGGGCGACCGAAATCGCCGTGATTCTGCTGCGCGACGGCCAGATCGTCGACCGTTACCAGAGCCTGATGAACGCCGGCCGCCGCATTCCGTCCGACGTCGTCGCGCTCACCGGGATCACGAACGATATGATCGCGTCGGCGCCGCCGGTGGCGAAGGTCATGAGGGAAGCCGCCGCGTTCGTCGGCAGCCATCCCGTCGTCGCGCACAACGCGGGCTTCGACAAGCGCTTCTGGCAGGCCGAGCTTGCCATGCTCGGCATGGCGGCCGAGCATGCGTTCGCGTGCACGATGCTCGTGTCGAGACGCATCTATCCGCATGCGCAAAGCCACCGGCTGTCGAACCTCGCGGACATGCTGCGCCTGCCGCAGACGGGCCGTGCCCACCGGGCGATGGTCGACGCGGAGATCGCGAGCCATCTGTGGTGCCGGTTGCAGCGCGACATCGGCGAGACCTACGGGCTGCGGCACGTCGATCACGGGCTCATGTCGCGGTTGCAGGCGACGAGCAAGGCGAAGGTCGCGGCGTTCTTCGGGGCGTTGGCCGCTGGCGCGCGCTGACCCGCGTATCACTCGCCGAGGTCCACCGGCACCTCGAGCCCGGCCTTCACGCGGCTCATGCTCACCAGCGTCTTGAAACACTTCGCGTTGTTGTTCGAGAAGAACAGCTCGCGCGTGAGCGCGTTGTACCGATCCAGGTTGCGCACGGCCAGGATCGGCACGAAATCCCATTCCCCCGTCACGTGATAGCACAGCCGGATCTGCGGGCAGCGCTCGAAGGTCCGCTTCATCGCGTCGAGCTGGTCGATCTGCTCGCGCTTGACCTCGACGTTCACGACGATCGTCAGCGGATGGTCGACTTTCTCCGATGCGGCGTGCACGTTCGAATACACGCACGAGTTCGCGCCGGCGTGCCGCTGCGCGACGCGACGTCCGATTTCAACGACGAGATCCTGCCGGTCGGCGCGCGCTATTTCGCGGAAGTGGCGCGGCGCGCGTTGCGGCCTTCGGCATCGGTGACGCGTGGATGCCCGGCGGCACCGGGCTGCCCGCCGCCGCGGGCGCCCCGCACGCGCCGTGCATCACGTCACACGAGTTCGCCCAGGCACGCGTCGAACTGCGCGACGAGCGTGTCGACGTCGTCGGCCGTCGTCTGCGGACACACGAGCATCATGTTGTGGAACGGCGTGATCAGCACGCCGCGGTTCAGCAGGTACAGATGCACGACGTGCTCCAGCTCGCTGTCGAGTTGCGCGCCCGCGATCGTGCCGTTGCGCGGCGGCGTGGGCGAGAACTGGAACTCGGTGCGCGCGCCGATGCGCGTCACGCACCACGGCAGCCCGTGTTTCGCGATCGCCTGTTCGAGCCCGGCGGCGAGCCGCGCGGCCAGTTCGAACATGTGCGCATACGCGGCGTCGGTCGCGACTTCCGCGAGCGTCGCGCGCATCGCATGCATCGCCAGCATGTTCGCGGTGAGCGTCGTGCCGATCCCGGAATGGCCGGGCGGCGCGTTCAGCTTCGCCGCTTTCGCGCGCTCCGCGAATTCGGCGCTGAAGCCGTATACCGCGCACGGCACGCCGCCCGCGATCGGCTTGCCGACCACCAGCACGTCAGGTTCGAGACCATGCGCGACCGCATAGCCGCCCGGGCCGCTGCTGATCGTGTGCGTTTCGTCGATCACGAGGAGCGTGCCGTAGCGGCGCGTCAGTTCGCGCGCGGCTTCCCAGAAACCCGGTTCGGGCAACACCATGCCGATGTTCGTCATCGCCGGTTCCGCGAGCACGCACGCGACGTCGCCGTCCTTCAGCGCCGCTTCGAGCGCGGGCAGATCGTTGAATTCGACGACGCGCGTGTTCGCGAGCAGGTCGTACGATTGGCCGAGCAGGCTGTCGCGCTGCACCGGGCGGCCGTCGACGAGATCGACGAACACGTCGTCGACCGTGCCGTGATAGCAGCCGTTGAACACGACGATCGTGTCGCGGCCGGTGGCCGCGCGCGCCCAGCGCAGCACGAAGCGGTTCGCGTCGCTCGCGCTCAGCGCGAACTGCCAGACCGGCAGCTTGAAGCGGCGCGCGAGCTCGCGCGACACCCACGCGGCGTCCTCGCTCGGCAGCATCGTCGTGTAGCCGCGCGTCGCCTGTTCGGCGAGCGCGTGCGCGACCGGCTCGGGTGCGTGGCCGAACATCGCGCCGGTATCGCCGAGGCAGAAGTCCGCGTAGCGATGACCGTCGACGTCCGTGAAAGTCGCGCCGCGCGCTTCCTTCACGACCAGCGAGAACGGCGTCGACCAGTCCTGCATCCAGTGCAACGGCACGCCGAAGAGCAGGTGCTCGGCCGCTTCCGCCGACAACGCGCGGGATTTCGGCATGGCTTCGGTGAATGCACGGCGCTCGCGATCGAACAGCGCGCGGGCGCGGATGAGGTCGACTCCGTGGCGGGTCTGCAATTGATGCTCCTCTGACGGGTTGGAATGGACGAGTGAGGCCTCCGCGAGCTTGTCATATTCCATGCGTGCGGTCGATTCGGACTCGACCCGCGTATCCGTCATACGTGCAGTTTGTGCGCATAAAGATACGACAACATATCTCATTTTAGAAAAACGAAATGTGAGTGGGCGCACACATCAAGCCAAATTGGCCGATAAAAACAGGGTAAACGACAAATACTGGTCGAATGCGGATCGCGTCTAGACTGTTCGATGTAGTACGACGACGTATGAATTGAGATCCGCCGTCCGGCGTATCGACACCCAAATCATCGAAGGAGTGCCCATGGCCGCACCCAGCCGCCGTTCGTCTTCGTCTGTCCGATCGTTCTCGTCGAAGCGGGTTTCGCGCCGCGCCTTCATCGGCTGGACCGGTGCGCTTGCCGGCGGCGCCGTGCTCGGCGGACCGCTCGCCGCCACCCGCGCGTTTGCGGCAGGCAGCTCGCCGAATGCGGCGGTCGACCTCGTCTGGGGCGAGCACGGTGCGGCCGCGCGCATCGCGGCGTCGCTCGCGCACGTGTCG
Source organism: Burkholderia sp. WTPI3 (assembly GCF_021483755.1). Classification (NCBI taxonomy): domain Bacteria; kingdom Pseudomonadati; phylum Pseudomonadota; class Betaproteobacteria; order Burkholderiales; family Burkholderiaceae; genus Burkholderia; species Burkholderia sp. WTPI3. Next base: position 25,722 of record NZ_JAGIXF010000052.1, read on the forward strand.
CGGCTCGCGTTCCGCGGGCGCGAGTTCGACGTCACGCACTACGGCGCGCGTGCATGCGCGATCGTCGCGCAGACGTCGCCGTACCCGGTGGCGAAATCGCCGGTCAGCCCCGGGTCCGAGCTGACGACCGCGGCCGGCGCGTTCGATTCGCGTCCGGCGTTCCTCGCGGCCATCGACGCATGTCGCCGCGAAGGCGGCGGGCGCGTGGTCGTGCCGCCCGGCAATTGGTATTGCGCGGGGCCGATCGTACTGCAGAGCAACGTGAATTTTCACCTGAGCGCGAACTGCACGATCTACTTCAGCCCGAACCCGGCCGACTACGCGAAGGACGGCCCGGTCGACTGCGGCGCGAACGGCCGCCTGTACTACAGCCGCTGGCAGGCGAACGACTGCCTGAACTACGGTGCGCCCGTCTATGCGCGCAATGCGACGAATATCGCGCTGACGGGCGAAGGGCCGACGTCGGTGCTCAACGGGCAGGCGATGACGCCGTTTTCCGGCAGCGGAAGCAACAGCGTGTGCTGGTGGACCTACAAAGGGTCGTCGGGCGCATACGGCGCGAGCGCGACGGTGCCGAGCCAGGCGTATGCGAACCCGAACAACGTCGACCTGCGGATCGTCGCGCCGGCGATTCCCGACGCGCTCTACACGCTGCTCACGTCGCCCGTCACGCCGTGGCAGCAGGACCAGAACTACCTGCCGGCGCTGTCCGAGGCCGGCGTGCCGGTCGAGAAGCGCATCTTCGGCCTCGGCCACTACCTGCGGCCGTGCATGGTCGAATTCATCGGCTGCACCAACGTGCTGATGGAGAGCTACCAGACGCAGAACACGCCGTTCTGGCAGCACCATCCGACCGCGAGCCGCAACGTCGTGATGCGCGGCGTGACGACCAACAGCATCGGCCCGAACAACGACGGTTTCGATCCCGACGCATGCACCGACGTGCTGTGCGAGGGCTGCACGTTCAACACCGGCGACGACTGCATCGCGATCAAGTCGGGAAAGGACCGCGACACAGAGTATGGCCCGGCGAAGCGGCACCTGATCCGCAACTGCACGATGAACAGCGGCCACGGCGGCATCACGCTCGGCAGCGAAATGGGCGGCGGCGTCGAGCAGATCTATGCGACCAACCTGTCGATGCTGAACGCGAACTGGCAGACCAACCCGCTGAACATCGCGATTCGCGTGAAGACCAACATGAACCGCGGCGGTTACGTGAAGGATTTCCACGTGAAGGGCGTCACGCTGCCGAACGGCGTGACGCTCAAGGGCGGCGGCTACGGCAGCGCGCTGCTCGCGGGCAGCCCGGTCAACGCGAGCGTGCCGCTCGGCGTGGTTACGCCGGCGGCCGGCAACCCGTCGGCCGCGCAGGGCGGGATCGTTACGTTCGACTGCGATTACCAGCCCGCGAACGACGCGGTGCGCACGCGGCCGCCGGTCGTTCAGAACGTGACGATCTCGGACGTGACGGCGAGCAACGTGACGCTGAACGGCGTGACCGCGTCGTGCTTCCAGGCGATCGTCGCGCAGGGGCCGATCGCGTTCGACTACAACGGCACGCCGCCGACGCCCACGGTGCAGCCGATCTCCGGCGTGACGATCAGCAATTGCGATTTCGGTACGCCGGTCGCGTCGGGCACGGCGACCGTCACGTCGCCGGGGCCGATCTATGCGTTCAACGTGAATGCGATGACGCTGGCGAACGTGACGATCGCCGGGCAGGCGGTCAACGCGACGATTACCGACAAGCGGTGAGGTAACGAGGGGCAAGCGTTCGCGGGCGGCCGATCGATGCACGCGAACGCGAAGCTGGCTGCGAACGCGTTACGCGAGCGTCTTCACCATGTGATGTTCATCGTAGAAGCGGCCGTCGACGAACAGCGAGCGCGGTTCCGTGCCGAACCGGACGAATCCTTGCGATGCGTACAGCCGTTCCGCGGTGCCGTTGATCTCGTTCACGCACAGCGTCAGTTGCCGGCACTGCCACGCCTGCGCCGCATGCGCGGTCGCGCTGTCGAGCAGCGATTGCGCGATCCCCCGCCCGCGATACGCGGGATCGACGAACACGCCCCAGATCGTCGCCTTGTGCGAGACCTTCGCCCGCGCATCGCGGCGCACGCCCGTGATGCCGACGAGCGAGGCGTCGTCGAATGCGCCGAACACGGCGCGCTCATGAGTGGCGGTGATGCGCACCGCGAATTCGTCGACCGAGACGCCGGCCTCTTCTGCGCGGGTCGGCAGGAACGAGGTCGGCGACGTGTCGACCGCGCGAAGCCGGACGGACTGGAATTGCGCCGCATCGGCGGCGTCGAGCAGGCGGATCGTGATCATCGCTTGGCGTTGTCGGGGAGTGGGCGGGTGCCGGCATTTGCCGCGTGGTGCTTGGCGGCGTGTCAATGCTAAGCGGATTCGGTGCTGTGCGCTGCGCCGCTTCGAACGGCCGCGCTCACGCGATCAGACGGCCGCCGGCAGCCAGTCCCGGAACGTGCGCGCATGCGCTCCGAGCAGGCGGTACTTGGCGTGCACCAGGCAATCCCGGCGTCCGGTGTCGTACGAAAAATCGCCGATGCGCTTCAGCGTGCCGGACTCGATGAACGGCCGGGCCATGACATCCCGGCTCCGCGTGACGTCCAGCCCCTCCAGTGCCGCGTTGAACGACGGCGTGACCTGGTTGACCGTCGGCGCGTTGCCGACGACGGTGTTCACGTTACCGGCGATCGCGGCGTCTGCGGGCGGCCGCGCATTCGACGCGCGTCGCGCCGGCTCGAGGAGGGCTGGGGAGTTGAAGCGCGCCCGACCCGGTCAGGCGCGCACGGCCTGCATCAATACCGCGAGAGCTGATTGCCGTTGATCTGCACGCGATCGCCCGGGCGCAGGTCGCCCGGCGACTGCACGTCGAACGAGCGCGTCGAGCCGTCGCTGAGCTGCACGTCGATCCGATAGCTGCTCGGCGGTTGCGCCGCGCCCATCTGCTGGCCGATCTGGTTGCCCGCGACTGCGCCGCCGAGCGCGCCGATCACGGTCGCTGCATCGCGGCCGTGGCCGCGGCCGAACTGGTTGCCCAGCACGCCGCCGACCAGCGCGCCGACGACAGTGCCCGCGACACCCGACGGGCCGACCGAGCCGTTGACCGGCAGGATGTTCGAGACCGTGCCGTATTGCGTGCCGTAGCCGTTGCCGTACTGGCCGCCATACTGCTGCTGGTTCGCGTAAGGCTGCGACCCGTATTGCGGCTGGTTGCCGTACTGGTCGTACGGCTGCGGCGTCTGGTTCGGATACGCCGGCTGCTGCGGCTGCACGTAGCCCGGTTGCGAATACGCGGGCTGCGCGTAGCCGGGCGTCGCGTATTGCTGTTGCGGATAGCCGGGTTGCGCGCCGTAGTAACCCGGCGCGACACAGGCGGTCAGCGGAAGCGCCGCCACGGCGACGAGCGAGGCGAACAGAACGGTCTTCGTGGAGGGCATGCGCATCATGGTGTTTCCTGCATCGGCAACGTGTTCGCCGACGAATGCCGGGACGGGTGGCGAACTCGGCGTGAGTATAAGGAATGGGCGGATGCGCGTCCGTTGTGGCCGGGTAACAACGTGTAAAGTCTGTTGCCGTGCAACTCGCCGCCGGGTCGCGCGTCGCGGCGTGAGCGGCGGCACGCATCGCGCTGCGCGGCTGCGGCTGCCCACCCGCCTGCGGGATCGCACCCCATCCCCGCGCCAGGCCTGGCTGGCACGCGCGCCGCACATCGTGAAATCGAATGCGCGGCATCGCGACATTTAATTGGTCACTGGCCGCCCTGTCCGATATCGTGACCGGATTCCCTGCCAACAGTCGCGCCGTGTCGGCCGCGGTTCCTTCCCCTGTCCGCGTCGACGTCGCGCAGCGACTGCCCCACCTACATTCCGAGTCATGACCACCGATCGTGTCTTCACCAACGCCGTCGATGCCGGCGGCCAGCCCGTCAACCTCGTCGTCCGCGGCGGCCGCTTCGTCCGGATCGGCGCCGATTGCACCGCCGCGCCCGGCGCGGAAACGATCGACCTCGGCGGGCGCGTCGTGCTGCCCGGTTTCGTCGACGGCCACATCCATCTCGACAAGAGCTTCGTCGGCGATCGGTGGGTGCCGCACGAACCGGTCGGCTCGTTGCGCGAGCGGCTTGCGGTCGAGAAGCGCCAGCTTGCGGCCGCGCCGGCGATCGTCGAGCGCGCCAATGCGCTGATCGGGCAGGCCGCCGCATTCGGCACGATCGCGATGCGCAGCCACGTCGACGTCGACGCGACGACGGGCCTGTCGAACCTGCAGGCCGTGATGGCCGCGCGCGAACCATGGCGCGGGATCGTCGACATCGAGCTGGTCGCGTTTCCGCAGGCCGGCGTCGTGACGTGCCCGGGCACCGCCGAGATCCTCGACGCAGCCGTGCGCGAAGGCGCGGACGTGGTCGGCGGGATCGATCCAACGACGCTCGACGGCGACGCGGACGGCCAGCTCGACATCGTGTTCGGCATTGCCGAGAAGCGCGGCGCGAAGATCGACATCCACCTGCACGAACCCGGCGAAACCGGCATTGCGCAATTGCTGCGGATCGCGGCACGCACACGCGCGGCAGGCCTCGGCGGCCGCGTGAACGTGAGCCACGCATACGCCCTCGGCCAGGTGAGCCACGACGACGTCGAGCGTGCGGCCGCCGCGCTCGCCGATGCCGGCGTGTCGATCCTCACCAACGCGCCGGGCGACTGCGCATTCCCGCCGGTGCGGCAGCTGCGCGACGCGGGCGTGCACGTGTTCGCCGGCAACGACAACATCCGCGACGCATGGTGGCCGTACGGCAACGGCGACATGCTGCAACGCGCGATGATGGTCGGCTACCGGTCGGGCTTCCATACCGACGAAGCGCTCGGCATCGCGCTCGACATGGCGACGCACGCTGGCGCGCGTGCGATCGGCAAGGACAACTACGGTGTCGCGGTCGGGTGCGACGCGAGCTTCGTCGCGGTGAGCGCGCCGAATGCGGCAGCGGCCGTCTCCGGCGTGCCGGCCGAACGCTGGGTGTTCCGCCGCGGCGAAAGCGATACGGCCGCGCCGTTCGCGCCCGGGCTGCGCTTCACGCGATAACGACCTGAGCGCCGTCACGGTCGCGCATCGTGACGGCCCTGCACTGACCGACCTTACCGGAACCGACATGACGAACCTGATGATCCGCAACGTCCGCACGCACGCCGACGAAGCGCTAGACATCCTGATCGACGGCGATCGCATCGCGCGCGTGGGCCCGTCGCTCGACGCGCCCGCCGGCTGCGCGATCGAGGACGGCGCGGGGGCGCTTGCGCTGCCCGGCCTCGTCGAAGGCCACACGCACCTCGACAAGACGCACTGGGGGATGCCGTGGTATCGCAATGCGGTGGGGCCGCGCCTCGTCGACCGCATCGAGAACGAGCGCAACTACCGCGCGACGAGCGGCCACGACGCCGGCGCCGCATCGCTCGCGCTGTCGCGCGCGTTCCTCGCGGCCGGCACGACGCGTATCCGAACGCACGTCGACGTCGACACCGAAGCCGGGCTGCGGCATCTGCACGGCGTGCTCGCGACGCGCGAGACGCTGCGCGGCCAGGTCGACATCCAGATCGTCGCGTTTCCGCAGTCGGGCGTGCTCAAGCGCCCCGGCACGGCCGCGCTGCTGTCCGACGCGCTCGACGCGGGCGCCGACCTGCTCGGCGGGCTCGACCCGTGCGCGATCGAAGGCGATCCGGTCGAGGCGGTGGACGTGCTGTTCGGCATCGCCGGGCGCCACGGCCGCGGGCTCGATCTCCACCTGCACGAGCGCGGTTCGATGGGCGCGTATTCGCTCGACCTGATCCTGCAGCGCACGGCCTCGCACGGGATGAAGGGCAAGGTCACGATCAGCCACGGCTTCTGCCTTGGCGATATCGCCGACCGCGAGCGCGATGCGCTGCTCGCGCGGATGGCCGGGCTCGGTGTCGCGATCGTCACCACCGCGCCGGCCGCGGTGCCGGTGCCGCCCGTTGCCGCGTGCCGCGCGGCCGGCGTGACCGTGATCGGCGGCAACGACGGCGTGCGCGACACGTGGACGCCGTACGGTTCGCCCGACATGCTCGAGCGCGCGATGCTGATCGGCATGCGCAACGATTTCCGCCGCGACGACGCGCTCGAAGTCGCGCTCGATTGCGTGACGCACGGCGCGGCACGCGGTTGCGGTTTCGCCGACTACGGTCTGGAAGCCGGCAAGCGCGCGGATGTCGTGCTCGTCGATGCACTGACGTTCGCCGAGGCCGTCGTCGCGCGGCCGACGCGGCGGCTCGTCGTGTCGTCGGGGAAGATCGTCGCGCGCAACGGCGCGCTGGTCTGAGCATGGCGTCGCCCCGGTATGATCGGGCTGCTTTCAGCCTGATTCCCCGGGAGACGACGATGCGACGCAGATGGACGATGGGCGCGATGGCGGCACGGGCCGCACGATGGATGGCCGCGGCGATGTTCGCGGTGACGGCCGTGCATGCGGCGGCGGCCGGCGCGGACGACGCACAGCAGGAGGCGAATCGCCGCACGGTGCTCGCGTTCTACGAAAAAGGCCTGAACGAGAAGGATGCCGATGCCGCGCTCGCGTACGTCGGCGATCGCTACGTGCAGCACAACCCGAACGCGGCCGACGGCCGCGACGGCTTCCGCAAGTTCGTCGCGTTCCTGCGCGACAAATACCCGCAGTCGCACAGCGAGATCGAGCGCTCGTTCGTCGACGGCGACTACGTGATCCTGCACGTGCACGCGGTGCGCGAACCCGGCACGCGCGGCAGCGCGATCATGGACATCTTCCGGCTCGAGCACGGCAAGATCGTCGAGCACTGGGACGTGAACCAGCCGGTGCCGGAGCAGGCCGCGAACGGGAACACGATGTTCTGACGAAGGTTGTCGCCGGGTGCGGCGCTTCCAGCGGCGTCGCCTTCACGTCGAATCCGGCCCGCATCGCTGCGCCGCGCGCTCAATCCGGCTCTTGCTCCAGCATCGCCGCGAGCGTTCTCGTCAGCTCGCTGACCATCGGATCGGCGGTCGGCCGATGCAGGATCGCGATGTCCATGTTCTCGATCGGCGCGAAGCCGTCCTTCTCGGTCAGCACCACGTGCTCGTCGGTCACCACGCGCGCGGGCAGCACGCTGATGCCGAGCCCGTCCGCGACGGCCGCCTGGATGCCGCTCAGGCTCGACGTCGTGAAGCTGATCCGCCAGCGGCGGCCGCGCTCCTCGATCGCCTTGATCATGTCGTCGCGATAGAGCCCGCGCGGCGGAAACACGACGATCGGCACCGGATCGAGATCGATCGTCGGATGCTGCGCGCTGTCGATCCAGCGCAGTTTCTCCGGCCAGCGCACCACCGCCTCGCGGCTGTCGCGGCGCTGCTTGATCAGCACGAGATCGAGCTCGCCCCGATCGTACGCCGCGCTGATGTCGCGGCTCAGCCCGCACGTCACTTCGAGCTTCACCTGCGGATGATCGCGCCTGAACGCGGCGAGCACGTGCGTCGTGCGGCCCGCCGCGAAATCGTCGGGCACGCCGAGCCGGATCGTCAGCGCGACGGTCGCGCCCGACAGCGCTTCCAGCATCTCGTCGTTCAGCGCGAGCATGCGGCGCGCGTAGCCGAGCATCGTCACGCCGGCGTCGGTGGGCCGCACGTCGCGCGTGCCGCGATCGAGCAGGCGATGACCGGCGATCTCCTCCAGCCGCCGAACCTTCTGGCTGACCGTCGACTGCGTCGAATGCAGGCGCGCGGATGCTGTCGTGAAGCTGCCGCAATCGGCGACCATCACGAGCGCGCGCAGCAAGTCGAGGTCGAACAAAGGTCTATTCATTTCTGCACTTGTGTGGATTCGAGCATTTCATTTTCAAATGCGTGCGACGACTTTTAACATGGCCGCCCGTCGCCGGCAATCGCGGTTTCGCCGAACCCCGGACGCGACGCCGCTGCAGCATGCGCGCTGCCGCGCGTATGCACCGATCGAGCGGATTCTCGTGGCGGCGGTAGGGTTGGCGGCGACGCGATGGGTGCGCGGGGCCGCCACTCACGGCCGCTGATGCGGTATAGGATGCGTGGGCGGAAGGCCCCGCTCGGCCGAGCTGCACAGACACGCTCCCTCCTGGCGGATATCGGCGGGAACTCCTCCTGTGACAGGCGAGTATCCCGCCCGGAAACGAGGGGAAATATAGTGAAAATCCCGCAAAAATGACCGTAGCACGATTACTGGTGCCACTCTTCGTCCTGATTTCGTTCTCGGGTTTCCCGATTTCCTACCCCTCCATTTCCCCGCTTGCGCTCAAAAATTGAGCGGTCTAGACTGCAATGCAGTTTTACCGAAGTCCCCGTCTTTCGCATCACCGCGCCGGGCATGCCGGCACGACGCTCCCCAACGGACGCCCGGCGCTCGCCCGCCACGTCGAGACCACAAGGACACACCATGAACCGCACTGCAAAGCTCGTCGTATCCGCGCTGGCGTTCGCGCCGCTCGTCTCGTTCGCGCAGGACACGGCGACGATCCGCTGGGGCATCGATCCCACCTATCCGCCGTTCGAGGCGAAGCAGCCCGACGGCTCGCTCGCCGGCTTCGACATCGATCTGCGCAATGCGCTTTGCGAGCAGATGCATGCGAAATGCGTGTGGGTCGAGCAGGGCTTCGACGGGATGATTCCCGCGCTGCGCGCGCGCAAGTTCGACGTGATCATGTCCGCGATGACGGCCACTGACGAGCGGCTCAAGCAGATCGACTTCTCGAACAAGCTGTATGCGTCGCCGGGCGCGCTCGTCGCGCCGGCCGGCTCGAAGCTGCTGCCGACCGCCGCGTCGCTCGCCGGCAAGCGCGTCGGGATCGACCAGGGCACCACGCAGGAGGCGTATGCGAAGGCCGAATGGGCGACCAAGGGCGTGACGATCGTGTCGTACCAGAACCAGGACCAGGTGTATCAGGATCTGGTGAACGGCCGGCTCGACGCGACCTTCCAGGACAAGACGCAGGCCGGCTATTCGTTCCTGCGGACGCCGCGCGGCAAGGGCTACGCGTTCGCGGGCCCCGACGTGACCGACGTGCGCATCACCGGCTACGGCGTCGCGATGGGTGTGCGCAAGGGCGACACCGACATGAAGAAGCGGCTGAACGACGCGATCGTCGCGATCCGCGCGAACGGCACGTACCAGAAGATCGCCGCGAAATATTTCGACTTCGACATCTACGGCGCGAAGCAGCAACTGACCTCCGCACCGTGATCCCATGACTCCGTGATTCATTCAATCGACAGGCAACCCATGACGAGTATCCAGGACCGCGTCGCGCAAGCCGTGACGCCCGAACTGATCGCCGCCTTCCGCGACGAAGGCGCAGTGTGCATCAAGGGCATCTTCTCGCCCGACGAAGTGGCCGCGCTGCGTGCCGGCATCGACACGAACCTTGCGCAGCCGAGCGAACGCGCGAAGGTCGCGAGCCGGCCCGACGACCCCGGCTGGTTCTTCGAGGACTTCTGCAACTGGCAGCACAACGACGCGTACCGAGACTTCATCGTGAATTCGCCCGCGCCGTCGGTGGCCGCCGCGCTGATGGGCACGCAGACCGTGCGGCTGCATCACGACCACCTGCTCGTGAAGGAGCCGGGCACGCGGCAGCGCACGCCGTGGCACCAGGACCAGCCGTACTACAACATCGAAGGCGACGACAACGTCAGCATGTGGATTCCGGTCGACCCGGTGCCGCTCGAATCGACGCTGGAATTCGTCGCCGGCTCGCACCAGGGGCCGTGGCTGATGCCGCGCACGTTCATGGACAAGGAGGCGAAGTGGTTCCCGGAAGGCAGTCTTGCGGACCTGCCGGACATCGAGGCCGATCGTGCCGCGTTCCCGATCCGCCACTGGGCGCTCGAACCGGGCGACATGGTGTGCTTCCGGATGCTGACACTGCATGCGTCGGGCGGCACGCAGAATCGCCGGCGCGCGTTCTCGATCCGCTTCGTCGGCGACGATATCCGTCACGCGCCGCGCCGCTGGAAGACCTCGCCCGAGTTCCCCGGGCTCGCGGAGCAACTGCCGGACGGCGCACCGCTCGAGCATCCGCTGTTTCCGGTCGTGTGGTCGCGCGGCGCGGGGCAGGTCGGCGCGATCTGAGCGGCGGCTAGCGGCGCATCACGCTGCTTCATGCGCGCGTCGGCCGCTTCGAGAGGAAGCGGCCGACGCGCGTCGTCGTTTTCAGGCGCAGGTAAAGGCGGTTCAGGTCTGGTGACGTCCGGCGCCCGGCTTGAAGCGCGAGCCGAGCCGGTAACGGTTGCCCGGATGCAGGAAATGCACGAACGTGACCGGCAGCCCGTTAGTCCAGGTGCGGCGCGTGAGCGTGAGGCACGGCTCGTCGGCGCGCATGTCGAGCAGCCGCGCCTGTTCACTGGTCGGCATCGACGCGTCGACGACGTGTTCGATCTCCAGTTCGTAGTGCGACACGTTGTTGAACAGGTATTCGGACGGCGGCTCGTTCTGGAAATCCTGATCGATGAATGCCGGCGCGGCGGCCGGATTCACGTAACGGTCCTCGAGCTGGATCGGCCGTCCGTTTTCCTCGTGCACGCACACCACGTGAAAGACCGGCGTATTGACCGTCAGCCCGAACGCGGCCGCAACGTCGAACGACGCGGGCTCGCGCGACTGGCTCAGCACGCGGCAGCGATATTCGTGTCCGCGTGCGCGGATCTCGTCGCGGATGTGCGCGATCATCAGCAGGTTCGACTGCGGCTTCGCTTCGGCGACGAAGGTGCCGACGCCGGCGATGCGCTTGAGCACGCCTTCCTCGGTCAGCTCGCGCAGCGCACGGTTGACCGTCATGCGCGCGACGCCGAATTGCGCGGCGAGATCGAGTTCGGACGGAATGCGGTCCCCCGGGCGCCAGTCGCCCGCATCGACGTGCTGGCGAACGAGCGTCTTGATCTGCTGGAACGGTGCGGTGGTCTTCGTGACCATCGGGGCATCCTTGGGGAAAGGCAACCGCGAAATTCTATCCCGGATCAGGGCGTCGGCAGTTCCCGCACGTCGGCCGTCGGCACCGCGCCGAACCCGTCGCTCAACGCATAGCCGATCAACTGCCGCGCGGCCGCTTCGGGTGTCGACAGCGCGCCGCTCGCCTTCAGCGCGTCGAATTTCTCGCGCAGCGGGAAACGGTCGGTCGGGGTCGAACGGATCGTCGCCTGCATGCCCGTGTCGACGACGCCCGGCGCGACGCTGCAGATCCGCAGCGCGCGGTTCGCGTCGAGCGCGACCGCGCGCGCATGGTGGTCGAGCGCGGCCTTGGTTGCGCAATAGATGCTCCAGCCCGCATACGCGTTGCGCGCGGCGCCGCTCGATACGTGGAGGATCCGGCATTCGGTCGGCGCGGACGCAGCCTGCTCGAGCGCGGCCGACAGCATCAGTGGCGCCGCGACGTTCAGGCCGACCGCGCGCGCGACGAGCGCCGGATCCTGCGCATCGAGCGGCCCGATCGGGTCGACGATGCCGGCGTTGTTGAACAGCAGCACGATCGATGCGCCGTCGACGAAACGGCGCAGCGTATCGCCGGCCAGCCACGTCGCGACGGCGGAGGTGTCCGACAGGTCGAGTTCGATTTCGGCGAAACGGTCGCCGGCCTGCGCGGCGAGCGCCGGATGACGGCTGCGCGACACGCCGAGCACGGCGACGCCTTCCTGCAGCAACTGTTCGGCGAGCGCCGCGCCGAGGCCGCGCGTGTGTCCGGTGACGATGGCGCGCACGTTCGGCGCGAAAGAGGAGGCGGTCATGGCGGTGAACGAGTGAACGGATCGGATGAACGGTGTCGACGGGCGGCGCGCATGCGCGGCGACACGGGCAATGCGCGGTATCGGCGCGGTGCGCGAAGCGCTCGCGTGTCGGGGTGAACGCGTATCGTAGCGCCGGCCTGCGCGACACGCAAACGAGCGGGCGAAGCCGCGCGTGGGCCGATTGCCGCCAGGTGCTCGGAGCGCCATTGCGCGGCGCGGCACGCCGCCATTGCCGCGCGGCGGCGCGTGGCCGAACCGTTGGACGAAAGCCGGCTGTGGCAAGTGCGCGCTCGCGGCAAGCGGCGCCGGGCGCCACGCCGCGAGCTATCATATGGCTCGCCCGCGCGCGACGCCGCACGGGCCGCGACCGTTTCCCTTCATCTGCTGCACGCTGCGACGCCACCCATGAACACCACGCCGGACATGCCCACGCCACGCGCCCTGCGCGAACTCACGCCCCTCGAGGCCCGCATTCTCGGGGTGCTCGTCGAGAAGCAGCACACGGTGCCGGACACCTATCCGCTGTCGCTGAATGCGCTGACCTCGGGCTGCAACCAGAAAACCGCGCGCTCGCCAGTGATGAACGTCAGCGAAGACGAAGTCACGACCGCGCTCGACGGGCTCAAGCACCTGAGCCTCGTGATGGAGGGCAGCAGCAGCCGCGTGCCGCGTTTCGAACACAACGCGAACCGCGTGCTCGGCATCCCGAGCCAGGCGATCGCGCTGCTGACGGTCCTGCTGCTGCGCGGCCCGCAGACGGCCGCCGAACTGCGCCTGAACAGTGCGCGCCTGCACGGCTTCGCGGACATCTCGTCGGTCGAGGCGTTCCTCGACGAACTCGCCGCGCGTGCGCAGCCGCTCGTCGTCCGGCTGCCGCGCGCACCAGGCGCGCGCGAGAACCGCTGGATGCACCTGATGTGCGGCGAGGTGAACCTGGCCGATTTCGCCAGCGCGGAGGCGGGCAGCGGCTCGGATTCCGTTCCGCCGTCCGAGTTCGAGGCACTGAAGGCCGAGCAGAAGCGCCTTTCCGATGAAGTCGCGCGACTGAACGCGTTCGTTCAGCGGATGGCGGCCGAACTCGGCATCGACGTCGACCCGCCGGCCGACGCGGGCTGACGGACCGCCGGAGGCGGCACTGCACCGGCGCGCACGCGGGCGTGCCGGATGACGAACCCGCACCGCGGCGCGGCACGAACCCCCATTACCAGCGGCACCCCGCCTGCGCGGACGCATCGACGTCCCGTGCCCACTCGAAATCGGTCTTCTTGCCGGTGCGCGCATTGGTGTACGTCATCGAATACACGATCGCACCCTGGCTCATCATCTCGTATTCGCCGTTGATCTTGCCGTCGACCATTTCCCACCACGTGGTCGTGAACTGGTACGGACGGCCTTCCGCGAGTTCTTCCTGATCCTGGTGCTCGAACAGCAGCGGGATGGCCGTTTTCGATTTTGCATACCGGACGACGCCGCCTTGCCACTTGGCCACGTCGTCGTAATACGTGCGCAACTCGAAGCGCACGGGTTTGTCGCCCGTCGTCCTGAAGCACAGCACTTCCGTGGTGACTTCGGCCGATGCGGGCAATGCGATGCACAGCAGCAAGGCAGCGAGCGTCTTTTTCAAGTTCATGTGTGTGTGATGAAGAAGCGGTTCAGCCGACGACGATTCGCGTGGCGCCTGCGTCGACGAGCCGGAACAGCAGATCCTCGACGCGGCGGCGCCCGGCGCCGAACCGAGATCCGTGTTGACGCGCCAGCCCTGTTCCGTGCGCGCCGGTTCCGACAGAAGCGGCGTCGCGCTTCGGCAGCGGACAGCCACGATCGTACGGCGCTTCCGTGACGCGCGACCACTCGGCCGAACGGCCGGCACGCGCGGAACGGGTCGCGCACCGGTGTGTCGATGTCGATCGCAGCCCCCGTCGCGCGGCGCTGCCGCCCCGCGCGAGTGCCATAATCGAGCCTCCCCATCATTACAGACGTCCCGGAGAATCGCCATGCAGAACCTCGACAATCCTTCCCACGATCGCGAGGTAGGCAGCGCCGACGCGACGCAGGACACCACGCGCATCGACGACGTCCGCATCGGCGCGGTGCGTCCGCTGATCTCGCCGGCGCTGTTGCAGGACGAGCTGCCGGTGCCGGCCGGCACGCAGACGCTCGTCGAGGACACGCGCCGCGCGATCGGCGACATCCTGCACGGCCGCGACGACCGTCTGCTGCTCGTCGTCGGCCCGTGCTCGATTCACGACCACGGCCAGGCGCTCGAATACGCGCGCCGGCTGAAGGCTGCCGCCGATGCGCTGAAGGACGATCTGCTGATCACGATGCGCGTGTACTTCGAGAAGCCGCGCACGACGGTCGGCTGGAAGGGCTACATCAACGATCCGCGTCTGGACGGCAGCTTCCGGATCAACGAAGGGCTGCGCGCCGCGCGGCAACTGCTGCTCGACATCAACGCGCTCGGCCTGCCGGCATCGACCGAATTCCTCGACCTGCTGAGCCCGCAGTACATCGCGGACCTGATCGCGTGGGGCGCGATCGGCGCGCGCACCACCGAGAGCCAAAGCCATCGCCAGCTCGCGTCGGGGCTGAGCTGCCCGATCGGCTTCAAGAACGGCACCGACGGCGGCGTGCAGGTCGCATCGGACGCGATCGTCGCCGCGCGCGCGAGCCACGCGTTCATGGGGATGACGAAGATGGGGATGGCCGCGATCTTCGAGACGCGCGGCAACGACGACGCGCACGTGATCCTGCGCGGCGGCAAGAACGGGCCGAATTACGATGCCGGGCATGTCGAGGCGAGCTGCGCGGTGCTGCGCAAGAGCGGGTTGCGCGAGCAGGTGATGGTCGATTGCTCGCACGCGAACTCGAACAAGTCGCACGAACGGCAGATCGAGGTCGCACAGGATCTCGCGCGGCAGTTGTCGCAGGGCGAGCACCGGATCGTCGGCGTGATGGTCGAAAGTCATCTCGAGGCCGGACGTCAGGACCTGAAGCCGGGCGTGCCGTTGCAGTACGGCGTGTCGATCACCGATGCTTGCCTGAGCTGGACGCAGACGGAGCCGGTGCTCGACGTGCTGGCCGAAGCGGTGCGGCATCGGCGCGTGTATTCGCGCAACGCGTGATGCAGCGGTGGCGGGGCAGTGCCCCGCCACCGCCGCGCGCGTCTGCGATGTTGTCCCGATCGACGCGCACGCCGCCGTTTTTTCGCGCCGCGCTCGTGCCGGATGCGACGCGTTCGCCGCCTATTCACGCCATCGTTGATCTTCGTCCGGCTCGACCCGCCTGCGACGTTGCCTCCCGAACGCACGATCGTGCGAATGCCGCTACCATGAAGCCGTGTTGCATGCGGGCCGGCCACGCCGGTCCGCCGAGCGTACACGCAGTGGCGGTGCGGCCGGCCGCCACGCCATCGACGAAGCGCGGGGCGCGCACCGGTCAGCCGTTGCGCCCGCGTCGTTTCGCTCCCGGAATCAACAACAATCGAACCGGAGTGCCATGCACATGAAGTTCTACAAGACCCTCATCGCAGCAACCGTACTCGCATCGAGCGTCAGCGCGCACGCGCAGATCGCCGGCGCGCAGCCGCTCAGCGTCACCGTCGAACAGTCGCAAGCGCTGCTCGAAGGCTGGAGCGTGAAGAAGAGCGTGCTCGGCAAGGCCGTGTACAACGACGCGAACCAGAAGGTCGGGACGGTGCGCGACCTGATCGTCGCACCGGACGGCTCGGTGTCCGCGGCGATCGTGTCGGCCGGCGGCTTCCTCGGCGTGGCGGCGCACGACGTCGCGGTGCCGATCGCGTCGCTCGACGTGCGCAAGGGCAACATCTACCTGCCGGGCGCGACGAAGGATGCGCTGAAGGCGACGCCGGCGTTCCAGTACGCGAAGGTGCCGTCGCCGCCGAAGCCGAAGCAGATCGACGACAAGCACTGATGCACGCGGCCCGGTGCATCCTGCATGTACCGGGCCGGGCATGTCGCTTTTGCCGGCGACCGCCTCGCCGGCATCGTCACTCCGTCCACACCCCGTCGAAGCCGAACGCGACCGGCCCGCTCAGCAACACGCTGCCGGCGCCGTCCCACCGCACGACGACATCCCCGCCATCGCAACTGACCCGCACGGTCTCGTCGAGCAGCCCGCGCCGGATCCCGTTGACCACCGCGCCGCACGAACACGAGCCCGAGCCGAGCGGCACGCCGCCGCCGCGTTCCCAGATGCGCAGCCGGATACGTGTGCGACTGATCACCTGCACGACATGCACATTCGTTTTCAGCGGAAACAGCGGATGCGTTTCGATCGCCGGCCCGAGCGCTTCGATATCGATCGCGCCGGGATCGTCGACGAAGAACGTGCAATGCGGATTGCCCATGTTGCATGCGGCCGGTGCGCCGGGCAGCGGGAGCGCGAGCGTGTCGGCTGCTTCGGCGAGCGGCACGTCCTGCCAGCCGACGCGCGGCGCGCCCATCTCGACCGTGATCAGCCCGTGCGCATCCTGCGTACAGGAAAGCAGCCCTCGGCTGGTGCGCAGCACGATCGACGCCCCGCCCGTCTCCCGCATCAGCTTCCACGCGATGCCGCGCGTCGCGCTGCCGCAGGTATCGAGCGCGGAGCCGTCGGGGTTCCAGAACGCGACGCGGGCAGCCGCGTCGTCGCAGTCCGAGATCACCGCGAGCTGGTTGAAGCCGATGCCGCAGCGACGGTCGCCCATGCGCCGCACGAGCTCGCGGTCGATGCGGGGCGCGGCGTCCCGGCCGCGCAGGTCGACGACGACGAAGTCGTCGCCGTTCGCGTTCATCTTCTGAAATCCGATCGGCATGGCGGCTCCATAATCGAGGCAGGTAATTACTGTACGTGGCTTGTCGACGGCGATCAATCGCCGCCCGACGACGGCGCCCGTGACACGAAACGACCCGGGGCTACGTAATTCTACGTAGCCCCACGTACGTAGTTGTGCGCTTGTAAGCGTCCCCCGTCGCGCGGAATACTACGGCCCACCGCCGCGGCTTCCACGAGACGCGGCACGACGCATCGACGTCACGCGGGTTCGGCGCCTTGCCGGATCCACTCAAAACCACATAGGAGACCAGGAGACGCCATGAATCGGGCTTCCAGCACCCTGCTCTGGATCGCGGTCGCGCTGCTCGGCGCATTCGCGTTCGGGACGATCGCACTTGCGCACGGCGAACGCGTCAGCGCACTCTGGATCGTGATCGCCGCGGTCTGCGTGTATCTGATCGCATATCGCTTCTACAGCCGTTTCATCGCCAGCAAGGTCATGCAGCTCGACGGGCTGCGGATGACGCCGGCAGTGAAATACAACGACGGCCTCGACTACGTACCGACCAACAAGTACGTGCTGTTCGGCCATCACTTCGCCGCGATCGCCGGCGCGGGGCCGCTCGTCGGGCCCGTGCTCGCCGCGCAGATGGGCTACACGCCCGGCATGCTTTGGATCCTGGCCGGCGTCGTGTTCGCGGGCGCGGTGCAGGACTTCATCGTGCTGTTCATCTCGACGCGTCGCGACGGCCGCTCGCTCGGCGACCTCGTCAAGATGGAACTCGGCACGGTGCCCGGCGTGATCGCGCTGTTCGGCGCGTTCCTGATCATGGTGATCATTCTCGCGGTGCTCGCTCTGATCGTCGTGAAGGCGCTGACGAACTCGCCGTGGGGCACGTTCACCGTCGCAGCGACGATTCCGATCGCGCTGTTCATGGGCGTCTACACGCGCTACATCCGTCCGGGCCGCATCGGCGAAGTGTCGATCATCGGCTTCGTGCTGCTGATGGCATCGATCGCGTTCGGCCAGACCGTGCACGATTCGCCGACGCTCGCCGCATGGTTCACGTTCAACGGCACGCAGCTCACGTGGATCCTGATCGGCTACGGCTTCGTCGCATCGGTGCTGCCGGTGTGGCTGCTGCTCGCGCCGCGCGACTACCTGTCGACGTTCCTGAAGATCGGCACGATCCTCGGCCTCGCGATCGGCATCCTGGTCGTCGCACCGGAACTGAAGATGCCCGCGCTGACGAAGTTCGTCGACGGCACCGGCCCGGTGTGGTCGGGCAACCTGTTCCCGTTCCTGTTCATCACGATCGCATGCGGCGCGGTGTCGGGCTTCCACGCACTGATCTCGTCGGGCACGACGCCGAAGCTGATCGACAACGAAACCAACGCGCGCTTCATCGGTTACGGCGCGATGCTGATGGAATCGTTCGTCGCGATCATGGCGCTCGTCGCGGCCTGCGTGATCGAGCCGGGCATCTACTTCGCGATGAACGCGCCGGCGGCCGCGCTCGGCTCGACGCCGGAAGCGGTGGCGAACACCGTCACGCAATGGGGCTTCGTGCTGACGCCGGACATGCTCACGCAGACGGCCAAGGCCGTCGGCGAAACGACCATCATCGCGCGCGCGGGCGGCGCGCCGACGCTGGCCGTCGGCATGGCGCACATCCTGCACCAGGTGATCGGCGGCGAAGCGATGATGGCGTTCTGGTATCACTTCGCGATCCTGTTCGAGGCGCTGTTCATCCTGACGGCCGTCGACGCCGGCACGCGTGCGGGCCGCTTCATGCTGCAGGACCTGCTCGGCACGTTCCACCCGGCGCTCAAGCGCACCGAGTCGCTGCCCGCGAACCTCGTCGCCACCGCGCTGTGCGTGGCCGCGTGGGGCTACTTCCTGTATCAGGGCGTGGTCGATCCGCTCGGCGGCATCAATACGCTGTGGCCGCTGTTCGGCATCTCGAACCAGATGCTCGCCGCGATCGCGCTGGTGCTCGGCACTGTCGTGCTGTTCAAGATGAAGCGCGAGCGTTATGCGTGGGTGACGATCGTGCCGACCGTGTGGCTGCTGATCTGCACGCTGACGGCCGGCTGGCAGAAGATCTTCGACGCGAATCCGAAGGTCAGCTTCCTCGCGCACGCCGCGAAGCTGCAGGCCGCGGTGGACGAAGGCAAGGTGCTGGCACCGGCGAAGTCGATCGCGCAGATGCAGCGGATCATCTTCAACGACTACATCGATGCGGCGCTGGCCGGCCTGTTCATCTTCGTCGTCGTGGCGATCGCGGTGTACGGCGTGATTGCCGTGCTGCGCGCGCGCCGCGAGTCGAAGCCGACCGTGCGCGAGACGCCGTACGAGCCGATGCCGGCCGCGCAGGCGCTCGGCAGCGGCCGATAACGGGAGGCCGCGATGTTCAGCGATCTTGGCAGCGACCTGCGCAGCGCGGGGCGTTATCTCGGGCAGGCGTTGCGGCTGATGGTCGGCCTGCCCGACTACGACACCTACGTCGCGCACATGCGTGAAACCCATCCGGACCGCGAGCCGATGACGTACGAGGCATTCTTCCGCGAACGCCAGAATGCGCGGTACGGGTCGGGGGCAGGGAAGTGCTGCTGAACCGGGCCGAAGAAGCCGCCCGGTAAGGCCGGCCGGTGATGGACCAGGAAGCGCCGCGAAGGTATTCGCGGCGCTTTTTCTTTTTGGGGCTGGATGGTGCGCGTCGCCTGGCCGTAACCGCGGCGTTTGACCGGCTTCAGTACGGCTTAATCGAGCGACCGGTATCATATGCCTCTCTTTTTTCCGATGAATCCGCGCAGGAGAATCCGCCGTGCATGTCGGTGAGCGTTTCAACAGCATTTCCCATCTCGTCGGCGCGGTGCTGTCGGTGGCAGGGCTGGTCGCGCTGGTGACGATGGGCGCACTCGACCACGATCCTTACAAGATTGTGAGCTTCAGCGTGTACGGCGCGATGCTGATCCTGCTCTACGCGATCTCGACGGCGTATCACAGCGTGCGCAATCCGCGGCTCAAGGCGATCCTGCAGAAGTGCGATCATTCGGCCATCTATCTGCTGATCGCGGGCAGCTACACGCCGTTCACGCTCGTCACGCTGCGCGGCCCGTGGGGCTGGTCGCTGTTCGGCGTGAGCTGGGGGCTTGCCGCGTTCGGGATCGCGCAGGAACTCACGCTGGGGCGGCGCACGCGCATCGTGTCGATGGTGCTCTACGTGCTGATGGGCTGGCTCGCGCTCGTCGCGATCCGTCCGCTGATCCACGCGTTGCCGCCGGTCGGTGCCGCATGGCTCGTGGCCGGCGGCGTGATCTACAGCGCCGGCATCTATTTCTTCATCAACGACGAGCGTATTCGCCACGGGCACGGCATCTGGCACCTTTTCGTGCTGGCCGGCAGCCTGTGCCAGTTCGTCAGTGTCGCGATGTATGTCGCGTGAGCGTGCGGGGCGCGACGGCTCTCATCCGCGCCCGGCCGTTCGAGCCGCGGCGTCGCGCAGCGCCATGAACCCGACCCACCCCCAGTAGACGCGATGATGGGCGATCAGCCCGTCGCGCAGATCCATCACTTCGACGAGATCGACCTGATCGCCTTCCGGCGCTTCGCGCGGATATTCCCAAGTGATTTGCTGTCCGTTCGAAAAGAACTGCCCGGTCCGGTACCAGCGTCCGAGTTTGTTTCCCTGATTGCGCAGGCCCGCCGCGAAGAATTCGCCGATCGCCGCCTTGCCGTGCAGCACGCCGCAGCCGCGGTCGGGCAGCGTGACGACGACGAGCGGCGTTTCGAGTATCGCGTCGTCCGCGTACAGCGACATCAGCGCGTCGAAGTCGCGTGCGACGACGGCGGCGTGCCAGTTCTCGTGAATGCGTCGCGCATCGGTGTCGGTGTGGGTCATGGTGGGCTCCGGCAGGCGTGGATAACGGAACCACTGTAGTGACGCGGCGGCGCCGGACGTTTCAGCCCAAGCCGAAACGTGGCTGCGGCGTTTGCCGGATGGGGCCGCGCACCGGCCGTCGACGGGGCGGCCGGTGCGCCGGTCAGCCAGCCAGCGCGTCGAGATTCAGCACGTACGACTTGCCGATCCATACCGCGCTATCGCGATGGTCGCGCAATTCGTCGTTCGTGTTCGGATGCAGGAAGATATCAAGCGCGCCGTGATTCAGCACGAGCCACGGCACGATGGTGTCGAACTGCGCGGCGTCGAACGCGATCTGGTACGACCACGCCGGGTGCGGGCCGACGAGGCGTTCGTGAAAGCGGCCGAGTTCGATGACCGCGCCGAATCGCCCTTCGACGATCAGGCGAAACGCCCAGGCCGCGTCGCGGCTCGCGGCGTCGAAGTAGACGTGTGCGTGCCAACTATCGATGGCAGTGGTGTCGATGGCAGCCATGGCGGGACTCGAGAAGAAAAGGGAATGCGTGAGAGCCGTGACGACGGCCGATGCGCAATTATCGCGCTTCCTTGTCGGACACGTCTTGTCGCGGAGCGGGATTTCGGCGCGGAGGATGGGCTATGCGTCCTGGTATTCGGCTTGCAGCGCGGTGCCGTTCTCGCTCGTGTCCGTATGCGTCGCATCGTGCCGAAAGCCGCGCCGGCAAGGGCTGCGGCCGCTTCCCGCGCAGGCAATATTTCATTTCGAAAACTGAAAAAACGCGGGATGCGCGACGGCGAATCGCCTGGAAAGACGCGATCAGGTCATTGAATGAAATGAAGAAATTCCGGTTCGGCAGCAATGGCGATTCACGTGGATCGCGGCCCGGATTTTCGCGCTGAAAATATCAATTGCGGAATCGGCTATTCAAGCGCATTGCGACGCGACATACGATGACTGCACGGCATCGACGACGATCGATGCGGACGCAACCATCTGGAGGCCACGATGCGATCCCTCGTTTCCCTTGCTGCCCTGTCCGTTACGCTTGCCGCGCTGCCCGCCGCGAGCTTCGCACAGGCATCCAATACCGAATGGCAGCCGAACGCCGCGCCGTTGAACTGGTCGGCGGCGCGTGCCGAAACCAACGTGCAGCTGATGCAGATGACGCGTGCCGGCTTTCGCGCGACAACGGCCGGCAACCAGAACTATCCGCTCGCGATGCAACGCGCGCTGGAGCGGGTGAGGAACCCGATGCCGGACCGTTCGCGCGAGCAGAAGGCCGCGATGGAAGCACGTGCGGACAGCGCCGCGCGGAGCGGCCATCCGGTGCAGGCGTTCTTCGTGAAGACCGCGTACTACCTGAAGGGCGAGAACACGTTCTGATGCGGGAGACGCGAATGGGATGTCCGAATCGATTCCCCGACGTGTTGCGCACGTCGGCATTGCGCCGGTTTCGCGGCGAGCGTGCGACGTGGTGGCGGGCCGACGCGTACGACGCCCGGCGTCCTGCGAACGGCCGGCGGGACGCGAGCCGTAGCGCGGTCGCGTGCCGAACGGCATGGCCGGTGTTCATCGCGGACGATGCGTTTGCAAGCGAGTGCGAATCATGAAGGCTGTCCGAAAAGGCCGTCGGCACGCGCCGCTGACCCGCGAATGGCTGCTGCCGCTGCCGCCTGCGCATGTGCGCGACATCTCGCTGAAATGCCACATGGCGCTCGTCGCGCTGCGCGGCGAGCACGGCAGCGAAACGTTGCTGATGCGGTTGCGCACGAGCGTCTATCTGGTGTTCCTCGCGCTCGACGACGACGTATGTGCCGATGCGAGCATCGACCTGTGCGTCGAGGCGGAGCGGGCGCTCGACGCGAGCGTGGCGCGCGCCGCGCGAAGCGGCGCATGGACGCTGCACGAGGACGAATGCGCGGTGCTCGAACGCGTGCTCGCCGCGAACGACGCATGCGTCGCGACGCTCACGCGGCATCGGCTGGCCGAGCTGTGGAATCACGTGTGCGCGTTCGCATCCGCCGGGCAACCGGCCCTGGTCGAGCAGGCGGCATCGAAGATGCGGAAACCGGCCGTTCTGCATTGAGCGGCTGCCACGCGACCGGCCCCCGAGGCCGGTTCTCGCCGTCCAGGGGCATCACGGCAGCCCGCACGCGTACGGGCGATGACGATCCACCCTCGCGCTCGCGACGATCGCGCGTGTCGGCGCGAACGCATTCGTTTCGTTCAGGAGGCGCGATGGCGCTATACAGGATCGGCGGCTACTTCACGTGCGGAAGCGGCCGCGCATTCAGCGAGAATCTGCTGCCCGGCAGCAAGGTGACGGTGGCGGGCATCTATCGGTGTACCGTGTGCGGCGACGAAATCGGCATCGCGAAGTCGCAGACGTTGCCGTCCGACGATGCGCATCGGCACGATCTCGACCCGCCTTCCGACCCGCTGCTCGATCGCGGGCCGACCGCGTGGCAACTGATCGCGGCGGCGGAGTCGCGGCACTAGGCGGGCGGCGTTCGCAGGCATATGCGCGAACGCACGCGTTGTCTCATGACGGCTGCCGGCCAAACAAAAGCGCCACGGAGCGAACTCCGTGGCGCTTCTTCGTTGCCCGCTCGTGCGAAGGCGTAAGCCTTTCGCGCAGCGAAACGCGCTTAAGCCGCCGTTGCCGGCTTTGCCGGCTTCTGCAGCTTGCCCTTGCCTGCGCGCTGGATTTCCTCGAGCTTGATCTCGACGTGGCGCGAGAACACGTACTCGGCCGGGCGCTGCTTCGCGATCGAGATGTCCGGTGCGAACGGGCCGTCGGTCTTGATGCCCTTCTTGCTCACGCGCAGTGCCTTCAGCGGATGCGAGATCGTGTCCATCACGGCGGTGGCTTCGAAGCCGCAGTGGACCATGCAGTCCGCGCACTTTTCGTAGTTGCCGACGCCGTAGTTGTCCCAGTTCGTGTCTTCCATCAGTTCCTTGAAGGTCTTCACGTAACCTTCGCCGACCAGATAGCACGGCTTCTGCCAGCCGAA
Organism: Burkholderia sp. WTPI3; assembly: GCF_021483755.1. Taxonomy (NCBI): domain Bacteria; kingdom Pseudomonadati; phylum Pseudomonadota; class Betaproteobacteria; order Burkholderiales; family Burkholderiaceae; genus Burkholderia; species Burkholderia sp. WTPI3. The sequence goes on from NZ_JAGIXF010000052.1 coordinate 49,190, forward strand.
CACGGTACGCGCCGGGTTGCCCCACGGCGTGCACTTGTACGTCTGGTTGCCGGCTAGGAAGTCGAGGAACAGCGACGACTGGCTGAACGACCAGCGCTTGCCGCCTTCGCCGCGCTTCAGGATTTCGCGGAACAGGTTCTTCGTCTTGTCGCGGTTCAGGAAGTGCTGCTGATCCGGGGCGCGCTCGTACGCGTAGCCCGGCGAAACCGTGATGCCGTCGACGCCGATCGGCCCCAGCGTGTCGAAGAACTTCGCGACGCGCTCGGGGATCGCATCGTTGAACAGCGTGCAGTTGATGTTCACGCGGAAGCCGCGGCGCTTCGCTTCCTTGATGGCCGCGACCGCCTTGTCGTACACGCCTTCCTGCGACACGGAATGATCGTGCATGTCCTTGTCGCCGTCGAGGTGGACCGACCAGACGAAATACGGATTCGGCTCGTAGTCGTCCATCTTCTTTTCCATCAGCAGCGCGTTCGTGCACAGGTACACGAACTTCTTGCGCTTCATGATGCCCTTGACGATTTCCGGCATCTCCTTGTGGAGCAGCGGCTCGCCACCGGCGATCGACACGATGGGCGCGCCGCACTCGTCGACGGCTTCCAGGCATTCCTCGACGGACAGGCGCTGGTTCAGGATCGGGTCCGGATAATCGATCTTGCCGCAGCCGTTACAGGCGAGGTTGCAGCGGAACAGCGGCTCGAGCATCAGCGCGAGCGGATAGCGTTTGTTGCCGGACAGGTGTTGGCGCATGATGTATGCGCCGACGCGGACTTGCTGGAGCAGCGGAATAGACAAGAGATGTCCTCCTTAAACTTCGCGGGCGACAGCTTGCGTAAGCTTCGCCGGCAACTTGAATTCGACTTTTTCCTCACGGCCCGCCATCGTCGCGACATCGACGGGCCCCAGCGCGCGCAGCGCACTGATTACATCCTCAACCATTTCCTCGGGTGCCGACGCGCCGGCGGTCAGACCGACCGTCTGCACGCCCGCGAACCATTCGGCTTTCACTTCCGAGCCGTCGGCGACGAGATAGCTCGGCACACCGCTTTCGGTGCCGATCTCGCGCAGGCGGTTCGAGTTCGAGCTGTTCGTCGCACCGACGACCAGCAGCACGTCGACCTGCTCGCTCAGTTCGCGCACGGCGGCCTGGCGGTTTTGCGTCGCGTAGCAGATGTCGCGCGTGTCCGGGCCGACGATGTCGGTGAACCGGCGCTGCAGCGCTTCGATGATGCCGCGCGTGTCGTCGACCGACAAAGTCGTCTGCGTGACGTATGCCACCGGCGTATCGACCGGCAGCGTCAGCGTACCGACTTCGGCTTCGCTCTGCACGAGGATCACCTCGGCCGGAATTTGGCCGATCGTGCCCTCGACTTCCGGATGGCCCGCATGGCCGATCAGGATCAGCCGGCGGCCCGCCGCGACGTATTGCCGGCCCTGCACGTGCACTTTCGTGACGAGCGGGCACGTGGCGTCGAGCACGTCGAGCCCGCGCGTTTGCGCATCACGCTCGACCGTCTGGGCGACACCGTGTGCGCTGAAGATCGCCACGGCGCCATGAGGCACCTCGTCGAGCTCCTCAACGAATCGCGCCCCTTTATTGCGCAGGTTTTCGACGACATGCCGGTTATGCACGATTTCGTGACGCACATAGACCGGCGAGCCGTGCTGTTGCAGCGCGCGATCGACGATCTCGATCGCACGGACAACCCCCGCACAAAAGCCGCGGGGCTGGGCAAGGATGACTCGCATAGGTGAGCGAACTCCGACGACAGACGCCGGGGTTCGAGGAGCTGGCACTGCCCGCTCGCCCCGGCTTGATGTTATGAAGGCAGGAAACGAACCGGCCAAGCCAGGCCTCGGAACCCCGAATTAATCGCGCATTTTAACTCTATCGGGCCGTCCTTGCTTTGGTGCCGTATCGGCGCTGTTGCAATCGCCGCAGCGCCCCGTCGGCGCTCGCGGGCGCGGAACCCGGTAAACTGCGCGGTTTCGCGGGCAGCCTGTCCGGCTGCCCGGCGTCGCGCTCATTTCAAGGCCATTCGATGATCGTCGATTCTTACGCGTATTGCCCTGCCGCCCATGCGGATTTGGGTGTTTTCACTCCGACCCCGATTGAGCGGGCCGGCACCCGGCGGGAGGTGTGCCGATGATGCTCGCGCTGACGTTCCTTGTATCGGGCCTGTCGCTGCTGATCTGGATCGTGCTGCTCGTCGCGCGCGGCGGCTTCTGGCGTGCACGCCCGGCGCGGGCGTTGCCGCCCGACGCGCGCGGCGCTGCTGCCGAAGCCGGCTGGCCGGCCGTCGTCGCGGTCGTGCCGGCGCGCAACGAGGTCGACGTGATCGCTCGCGCGGCGACGTCGCTGCTCGAGCAGGATTATCCGGGCGAGTTTCATCTGATCATCGTGGACGACCACAGCGACGACGGCACGGCCGACGCCGCCCGCGCGGCCGCGCTTGCGATCAACCGCGCCGACCGCCTGACGGTGCTGGCCGCGAAGCCGTTGCCGGCCGGCTGGTCGGGCAAGGTGTGGGCGCAGTCGCAGGGCATCGCGGCGGTTCGTACGCTCGGGCTGCCGGCCGACTATCTTCTGCTGACCGATGCCGACATCGGGCATCCGCCCGACGCGGTGGCGCAACTCGTCACGCGGGCGCAAGCCGAGCAGCGCGATCTGGTGTCGCTGATGGTGCGGCTGCGCTGCGATTCGTTCTGGGAAAAGGCGCTGATCCCGGCCTTCGTGTTCTTCTTCGCGAAGCTCTATCCGTTCTCGTGGATCAACAATCCGCGTAACCGGACAGCCGGCGCGGCCGGCGGCTGCATGCTCGTCAGGCGCACCGCGCTCGAGGAGGCGGGCGGCATCGAATCGATCCGCGGTGCGCTGATCGACGACTGCAGTCTCGCCGCGCAGATCAAGCATCGCGGCAGCGGCCGGCATCCGATCCGGCTCGACCTGGCCGACCGCAGCGTGTCGCTGCGCCCATACGACAGCTGGCGCGACATCTGGAACATGATCGCGCGCACCGCGTTCACCCAGCTTCACTATTCGCCGCTGCTGCTCGCCGGCACGCTGCTCGGGATGACGATCATCTATCTCGTGCCGCCGGTCGCCGCGCTCGTGTACGGTGCGCGCGCATGGCCGGCGTGGCTCGCATGGGCGTCGATGTGCACCGCGTATGCACCGATGCTGCGCTACTACCGGCGCTCGCCGCTGTGGGCGCCCGCGCTGCCGCTCGTCGCGCTGTTCTACGTCGGCGCGACGTTCGCGTCCGCGTGGCGCTACTGGCGCGGCAAGGGCGGTCAGTGGAAGGCGCGCGTTCAGGCGCCGGTGGAGCGCTGAGCGGCGGCCGGCGCAGGCCGGCTGCGCGCTCCCGGACTTCGGAGGGCAAACAGCCCGACCGGTGCGAACCGGTCGGGCTGTTTCGTTTGCGGCGCAGGCCGCGCGTGCTTACCGCTGCGTCAGCATCATGTACATCTGGATCACGACGTCCGGCGAGAACGTGAACGGCACCCAGCCGTAGCCGGTGTGGCGCGCGACCAGCAGGCGATCGCCGTTCGACTGCTTCTGCACGGCCATCATCGGGTTCTTTGTCGTCACGAAGCGCCAGCCGGCCGGGATGCCCGGCGGCGGTTCCGGCTGCATCGACGCGCGCGCATGCGCGAGCTCCTCGATCAGCTGGCCCAGTTGCTCCGGGTGCAGCGTGATCGACTGGCCGTTGACGGTCAGCGTCAGCTCGTTTTGCGACGGACGGGCGACGTGCAGCGTCGATTTGTCGGCCGTGGCGTCGGCTGCATCGGTTGCTTCGGCGGCGGGGGCGACTTCGATCGCGGCGCCTGCGTTCGCCGGCGCTGCGCCGGCGGCATCGGCTGCTACCGGGGCGACTGCCTCCCCGACCGGCTCGGCTGCCGGTTCGACGACTTCGGCGGCGACTGCCGCTGCGGCTGCAGGCGCAGCGGCAGTCGCAGCGGCTTCCTTCACGACGGCTTCGACCAACGCTTCCGCGTCGGCGATGGCCTTCGTGTGGCGCTCGGCAGCGGCTTCGGCCTGCGCGATCGCTTCGGCGTGGCGTTGCGTGATGGCTTCGGCCTCGGCGGTCGCGTCGACGTGACGCTGCGCGGCGGCTTCCGCTTCGGCGATGGCCTGCGTGTGACGCAGCGCGAGCGCTTCGGCTTCTGCGATCGCTTCTGCGTGGCGCTGCGTCGCGGCTTC
>NZ_JAGIXF010000053.1:0-50779 GCF_021483755.1 Burkholderia sp. WTPI3
TTCACCCGCTTCAAGGTTCCCTGGTAGGCCGTCTCCGGCGCCGTCGCGATCGTGTGCGGCGTGTGGCTGTGGGCGGCCGCCCGCTGACGGACGGCCGAGATCGCGACGGCGCCCGCCCGCTCGACATCCCCGCCCCGCTCAGCCCGCCTGCACCGCGACGCGGCGTGCGACCCAGCGTGCGCGCAGCGCGTCGTACGCGAGGTTGAAGCAGAACGTGTAAGGCAGGAAGAACAGCACGATGCCGAGGTCGAGCAACAGCGCCTCGACGAGGCTCACGTCCAGCCACCAAGCAGCAACCGGCACCACCATCGCGACCAGACCCAGTTCGAACGCGACCGCATGCGCGACCCGCATGCCGAGCGTCCGCGTCAAGCCCGCGCGCCGTTCGAGGCGGTCGAACAGCGTATTGAATGTCATGTTCCACGCCATCGCGATCAGCGACACCATCACCGTCAGCACGCCGACGTGCGATACCGGCATGTCGAGCAGCCATGCGCCGATCGGCGCGCACAGTGCGATCGCCACGAGTTCGAACGTCAGCGCATGCACGAGGCGTTCCGTCACCGTTTTGTTCACCTGTTTCATGATTCCCTCCGGTTCGTATATTCAGTTCATGCGGCCATTTTGATCGGCGAAACCATACCAATCCAGTTTGATATCATCGGTTTTACCGATATAACGCCGTGAGGATCGCTGCATGCGCCATGCTCCCGAAGCCCTGCTCGCGTTTGCCGAAGCCGCGCTGCTCGGCTCGTTCACGGCCGCCGCACGCAAGCTCGGCAAGCGCCAGTCGACGATTTCCGAGGCGATCGCGAACCTCGAGATCGACCTCGGCGTGCAGTTGTTCGATCGCTCGACACGCACCCCGACGCTGACCGACGCCGGACGCGCGCTGCTGCCGCAGGTGCAGCGTGCGCTGGAGGCTGGCGCGGCGATCGACCGCATGGCGGCGCGGCTCGCGCAAGGCGAGGAAGCGCGGCTCACGCTCGTCGTGTCCGACACGTACCAGTCGAAGCGTTACGAGGAAACGTTGATGGCACTCGAACAGCGCTTTCCGGCGCTCGAGCTCGAATGCCAGATCGCCGAGCACGAGGACGTGCTCGACCTGATCCAGCAGGGCCGCGCGCAACTCGGGCTGATGGCCGCGCGCGCGGGCTATCCGCCCGATATCGGTGCGGCGACGGTGGCGGAGGAATCCGAGATCGGCCTGTTCGTCGGGCGTATGCATGCGCTTGCGCAATACGGCGACGCCGACGTGCCGCATGCGGCGCTGCGCGACGCGCGCGAGCTGCGGCTCAATACCTATGTGAAACCGGAGGATCGCAGCGCCGACGACCGGATCGTCGTCGGCACGCAGCGCTGGCTCGCGCCGAGCTATCTGATGCTGCTTGAGATGGCCGTGCTGGGGTTCGGCTGGGCCGAGCTGCCGCGCTGGATGGTGGAGCACTTCGCGCGCGATCGCCTGTGCGAGCTGCGCTCGCGCGGCTGGCCGCGCCGCGTGCGGGTGGATGCGGTGTGGTCGCGCAACCGGCCGCTCGGCCCGGCCGGCTCGTGGCTGCTCGACGCGATGCTGGCCACGTAGCGGCGCGGCACCGCGCAGGCAATCGGCGCCGGGCGGCGCCGCAGGCTCAGAAGCCGCGCGACAGCACCGCCGCGCCGATCGTCACGACGCCCAGCACGAGATTGACGACGACGAGCAGGCGCACCGTGTTCACCGCGCGCGCGCCGTCCGGCCAGTTCTGCGCCTGTACCGCACGGCGGATGCGCGGGAACAGCGCGAAGCGGATATGACCGAAGATCAGCATCATCACGACGCCGAGCCCGGCCATCGCGTGCAGGGTCCACGTCGCGTGCGCGCCGCCGAACGCCATGAGCAGGAAGCCGCCGGACAGCAGGATCACGATCACCGAGCCGGACACCCAGTTGAAGAAACGGCCGAACACGCCCTCGATCAACGGCAGCCGCAGTTGCGGCGTCAGGTCGGACAGTGCCGGGCGCAGGCAGAAGTTCGCAAAAACCATGCCGCCCACCCACACGGCAACGGCCAGCAGATGAAGAAACAACGCGACGGAAACAGCGTGGGACATGGCGGCAATCCTGTGATGGGTTGAGTGCAACGAACAGCCGCGTCACGCGCGGTATCAAGCGACGTTCGACCGGCGGACCGCCGCTCGGTTCAGACCCCTGGCAGCATTTCACAATATTTTGCAAGTTCCGCGCGACGGCGCCACTCTCGCCTACCTGAATACGGCGTCGCCGCAAAAGGAAAGGCCGCACGCACGCCGAAGCGGAGGTGCAGCCTTCGATGCCGGTCGAGCCGGCGAGCGGATCGAGCGTCAGCCGAGCATCGGACGCAGTTCGTTGACGACCTTGAGCTTCGTGTCCGGCGCGCGGCCCTTGCGCGCGCGCTTGCCGATGTGCGGCGCGAGCCCCGCATACGACAGCGTGTCGTCCTGCGCCTTGCCGCCGCGGCCGGTGCCGATCAGCACGACGCCGGCCGGATCGATCGCGAGCGCCTGCACGAGCGTTTCCTTGTCCTCGAGCGCCATCAGGATCACGCCGCGCCCGCCGCCGGACAGCGTCTTCATCTCGTCCATCCCGAACACCAGCAGGCGACCGCCGCTCGACAGACACGCGACCTGCGTCGCGTTCGGCAGCACCGGCATCGGCGCGAGCGGCACCGCGCCCGTGTCGATCGTCATGAACGACTTGCCGGCCTTCACGCGGCTCACCATGTCGCCGACCTTCGCGAGGAAGCCGAAGCCGTTGCTCGACGCGAGCAGCAGTTGCTGGTCGACCGGCGCCGCATAGTAGTGCATCAGGTGCGAGCCCGATTCGAGCTCGATCAGCGACGTGACCGGCACGCCGTCACCGCGCCCGCCCGGCAGCACCGATACGTCGACCGAGTACACGCGGCCGCTGCTGCCCCACGCGATCAGACGATCCGGCGTGCGGCACTGGAACGCCGCGTACAGGCTGTCGCCGGCCTTGAACGAGAAGCTCGCCGGATCGAGCCCGTGGCCTTTCAGCGCACGCACCCAGCCCTTTTGCGACACGACGACCGTCACCGGCTCGTCGACGACCTTCGCCTCGAACGTCGCGCGCTTTTCCTGCTGGATCAGCGTGCGGCGATCGTCGCCGTACTGCTTCGCATCGGCCTCGATCTCCTTGATCATCAGCCGCTTCATCGCGCTTTCATTCGCGAGCAGTTCCTCGAGCTTCGCCTTCTCGTCGCGTAGCGCGTCGAGTTCCTTCTCGATCTTGATCTTCTCGAGCCGCGCGAGCTGGCGCAGGCGGATTTCGAGGATATCCTCGGCCTGCCGCTCGCTGAGGCCGAACGCGCTCATCAGCGCGGCCTTCGGCTCGTCCGATTCGCGGATGATGCGGATCACCTCATCGATGTTCAGGAAGACGATCATCCGCCCTTCGAGGATGTGGATGCGGTCGTCGACCTTCGCGAGACGATGGCGGCAACGGCGCGTCATCGTCAGCTGGCGAAACTTCACCCACTCGTCGAGGATCGTCAGCAGGCCCTTCTGGCCCGGCCGGCCGTCGGCGCCGATCATCACGAGGTTCAGCGTCGCGTTCGATTCGAGGCTCGTATACGCGAGCAACGTGTTCACGAATTCCGTCTGGTCGATCGTGCGCGACTTCGGCTCGAACACGAGCCGCACCGCCGCCTCCTTGCCCGACTCGTCGCGCACCGCATCGAGCAGGTCAAGCATCGCCTTCTTCGTGTTCAGCTGTTCGGGCGTGAGCGTCTTCTTGCCGAGCTTGAGCTTCGGGTTGGTGAGTTCCTCGATTTCCTCGAGCACCTTCTGGCCCGACGTGTTCGGCGGCAATTCGGTGACGACGAGCTGCCACTGGCCGCGCGCGAGATCCTCGATCTTCCATTTCGCACGCACCTTCAGGCTGCCGCGGCCGGATTCGTATGCCGCCGAGATTTCGGCGTCGCTCGAGATGATCTGGCCGCCGCCCGGGAAATCCGGGCCGGGAATCAGGTTCATCAGCTCCGCGTGCGTGAGCTTCGGATTGCGGATCAACGCGACTGCCGCCGCCGCGACTTCGCGCAGGTTGTGCGACGGAATTTCCGTCGCGAGACCGACTGCGATGCCCGGCGCGCCGTTCGTGTTGCTGAACGGCATGCGGCTCGGCAGCGTCTTCGGTTCCTCGAACGAGCCGTCGTAGTTCGGCATGAAATCGACCGTGCCCTGGTCGATCTCGTCGAGCAGCAGTTTCGAAATCGGCGTGAGCCGCGCTTCGGTGTATCGCATCGCCGCCGCGCCATCGCCGTCGCGCGAGCCGAAGTTGCCCTGCCCGTCGATCAGCGGGTAACGCAGCGAGAAGTCCTGCGCGAGACGCACGAGCGCGTCGTACGCCGACTGGTCGCCGTGCGGGTGGTATTTACCCAGCACGTCGCCAACCACGCGCGCCGATTTCACCGGCTTCGCATCGGGGCCGAGGCCCATTTCGTTCATCGCGAACAGGATCCGGCGCTGCACCGGCTTCTGGCCGTCGCACACGTCGGGCAGCGCGCGGCTCTTCACGACGCTGACCGCATAGCTGAGATACGCCTGCTCCGCGTAGTTGCCGAGCGTCAGCGCATCGGCGTCCGGTGCGTCGGACCCGGCGAAGAGATCGGAAGTATTGTCGTCCATCTGAATTCCGTATTCGTAAGTGGCATGAGGCCGGGCCGGGCGTCATGCCCGGCCGCGCAGGCGCGGTGTAGCGTTCGATGCCAGACGGTGCCGATGCGCCAGCGGGTTCGCGTTCGCGGCAAGAAGCAAACCGCAGCGATGCCAGACGGCATCACAAGGATTTGCGACGCCGCCACGGGCGCGAACCCGCTGCGCATCAGTGCCGATCGGCGTCGAACACTGCACTAAATATCCGCTTCGACGTCGTTGCCCTTTTCCTCGAGCCAGCCGCGCCGCGCGGCTGCCTCGCCCTTGCCCATCAGCATCGTCATCCGCGCGACGGTCGCCTCGTAGTCGAGCTCGCCGAGCTTCACCGGCATCAGGCGGCGCGTGTCGGGGTTCATCGTCGTGTCCCACAGCTGCTCGGCGCTCATTTCGCCGAGACCCTTGAAGCGGCTGATGCTCCATTGCGTGTCGCGCACGCCGTCCTTGCGCAGCTTGTCGAGCGTCGCTTCGAGTTCGCCTTCATCGAGGGCATAGAGCTTCTGCGCGGGCTTCTTGCCGCGCGCGGGCGCATCGATGCGGAACAGCGGCGGCCGCGCGACGTGCACGTGCCCACGCTCGATCAGCTGCGGGAAATGCTTGAAGAACAGCGTGAGCAGCAGCACCTGGATGTGCGAACCGTCGACGTCAGCGTCCGACAGGATGCAGATCTTGCCGTAGCGCAGGTTCGACAGGTCGACGGTGTCGTCGGGGCTGTGCGGATCGACGCCGATCGCAACCGAGATGTCGTGCACCTCGTTGTTCGCGAACAGGCGATCGCGCTCGGTTTCCCATGTGTTCAACACCTTGCCGCGCAGCGGCAGGATCGCCTGGTATTCCTTGTCGCGGCCCATCTTCGCGGAACCGCCCGCCGAGTCGCCCTCGACGAGGAACAGTTCGTTGCGCGCGATATCTTCCGTCTCGCAGTCGGTCAGCTTGCCCGGCAGCACCGCGACGCCCGAGCTCTTGCGCTTCTCGACCTTCTGGCCCGCGCGCGTGCGCGCCTGCGCCTGCTTGATCACGAGCTCCGCGAGCTTCTTGCCGTGCTCGACGTGCTGGTTCAGCCACAGTTCGAGCGCGGGACGCGAGAACGACGACACGAGCTTCACCGCGTCGCGGCTGTTCAGGCGTTCCTTGATCTGCCCCTGGAACTGCGGATCGAGCACTTTCGCGGACAGCACGAACGACACGCGCGCGAACACGTCTTCCGCGAGCAGCTTCACGCCCTTCGGCTGCAGGTTGTGCAGCTCGACGAAGCTTTTCACCGCCTGATAGAGACCGTCGCGCAAGCCCGACTCGTGTGTGCCGCCGGCCGGCGTCGGAATCAGGTTCACGTACGACTCGCGCACGAGGGAGCCTTCCTCGCTCCATGCGACGACCCACGATGCGCCCTCGCCCTCGGCGAACGTGTCGTCGGCCGAACGCGCATCGGCGAAGCGCTCGCCTTCGAACAGCGGGATCAGCAGCTCGCTGCCGTTCATCTCGTCGAGCAGGTAGCCGCGCAGGCCGTCCTCGTACTTCCATGTCTGACGCTCGCCGGTCTTCTCGTTGACGAGCACGACCTCGACGCCCGGCAGCAGTACGGCCTTCGAGCGCAGCAAGCGCTGCAGTTCGCCGAGCGGCAGGTTCGGCGAGTCGAAGTACTTCGGATTCGGCCACACCTGCACGCGCGTGCCGGATTTCTTCTCGCCGCGGCCCGCGCCTTGCGTCACGAGCGGCTTGACGACATCGCCGTCGGCGAAACCGAGCTCGGCGATCTTGCCGTCGCGCCAGACCGTCACGTCGAGGCGCGTCGCGAGCGCGTTCGTCACCGACACGCCGACGCCGTGCAGGCCGCCCGAGAACGTATATGCGCCGCCGGCGGCCTTGTCGAACTTGCCGCCTGCGTGCAGGCGCGTGAACACGATCTCGACGACCGGCACGCCTTCCTCGGGATGCAGCCCGAACGGGATGCCGCGGCCGTCGTCCTCGACCGACACCGACTGATCGGCGTGCAGCGTGACCGTGATCTGCTTGCCGTAGCCGCCGAGTGCCTCGTCGGACGCGTTGTCGATGACTTCCTGAATGATGTGCAGCGGATTTTCGGTACGGGTGTACATGCCGGGCCGCTGCTTGACCGGCTCGAGGCCCTTGAGCACCTTGATCGATGCTTCGCTGTAGGCCGCGCTGGGCTTCTTCGTTGACATAGGCGCTGAATTTCGTCGTTCATCGGGACGTTTTCCACATCTCGTGTGGATAACGTCGTGGACAAAGCGTTGAGTTCCGTAAAAAAGCGAATCGAAACAACGGTGTGCTTGGACTGCTCCGAAAGCGGGCGCGCGGCATGCGCTGCGCGGCCCGGGACGCGCGGTATTTTACTGGTTCCGCGTGGCGCGCCACCGCAAGATCGTCACACCGCGCCACCGGCCGGCCACCGCGCGTGCGGCACCGGCCCGGCGGCCCGCGTGCCGTGGGTCAGACCGGTTTGCGTTTCGCCTCGAGCGTCTCCCACCGCTCGAGCGCGGCGAGCAGTTCGTCGTCGATCGCCGCGAACCGCTCGGTCAGGCGCGTGCCTTCCTGCGGATCCTTCGCGAAGATCGAGCCGTCCTCGAGCTGCGCGTTGATCGTCTTCTGTTCTTCCTCGAGCGCGGCGATCTTCTCCGGCAGCGCATCGAGTTCGCGCTGCTCGTTGAACGACAGCTTCACCGTGCGCTGCGCGTTGCGGCCGGCCGCGCTTTTCGCCGCCTCGTCCTTGACCGGCGCCGCGTCTTTCACGGCGCGCTTCGCCGCTTCCTGCTGCGCGAGCTGCTGCGACCGCTCGCTCTGGATCTGCCAGTCGGTGAAGCCGCCGACGTACTCGCGCCACTTGCCGTCGCCTTCGGCCGCGATCACCGACGTCACGACGTTGTCGAGGAATGCGCGGTCGTGGCTGACGAGCAGCACCGTGCCGTCGTAATCGGCCAGCAGCTCTTCGAGCAGTTCGAGTGTCGGGATGTCGAGGTCGTTGGTCGGTTCGTCGAGCACCAGCACGTTGGCCGGGCGCGCGAACAGGCGTGCGAGCAGCAGCCGGTTGCGCTCGCCGCCCGACAGCGACTTCACCGGCGAACGCGCGCGTTCCGGCGCGAACAGGAAGTCGCCGAGATAGCTCATCACGTGCTTGCGCACGCCGCCGATCTCGACCCATTCGCTGCCCGGGCTGATCGTGTCGGCCAGGCTCTTTTCCTGGTCGAGCTGCGCGCGCATCTGGTCGAAGTAAGCAACCTGCAGGTTCGTGCCGGTGCGCACCGTGCCTGCGTCGGGCTTCAGCTCACCGAGGATCAGCTTGAGCAGCGTCGTCTTGCCCGCGCCGTTCGGGCCCACGAAACCGATCTTGTCGCCGCGCATGACCGTCGTCGAGAAAGTGTCGACCACCGTGCGATCGCCGTAGCGTTTCGTCACGTCGGTCAGCTCCGCGACGATCTTGCCCGACTTCTCGCCCTGCGCGACGTCGAGCTTCACGTTGCCTTGCGCGTTGCGGCGCTCCGCGCGATCGTTGCGCATCTGCACGAGCCGCGCGATGCGCCCGACGCTGCGCGTGCGGCGCGCCTCGACGCCCTTGCGGATCCACACTTCTTCCTGCGCGAGCAGCTTGTCGAACTTTTCGTTTTCCACGCGCTCGACTTCCAGCTGCTGCGCCTTGCGCGTCTGGTACGCCGAGAAATTGCCCGGATACGACAGCAGACCGCCGCGATCGAGGTCGACGATGCGCGTCGCGACGCGGTCGAGGAACGCGCGATCGTGCGTAATGAACAGCAGGCCCGCGCGCTGCGTGACCAGCAGCTCTTCCAGCCAGCGGATGCCGTCGAAGTCGAGGTGGTTGGTCGGTTCGTCAAGCAGCAGCACGTCGGGCTGCAACACCAGCGCGCGTGCCAGCGCGACACGCTTCTGCATCCCGCCCGACAGCGCGTCGACCTGTGCGTCGCCGTCCGTCAGGCCGATCTGTGCGAGCGTCATCGACACACGCGTGCGCCAGTTCCACGCGTCGTGCGTATCGAGCGACGACTGCAGCGCGTTCATCCGCGCGAGCAGCGCGTCGTGCTCGGCACCTTCCGGCGTCTCCGCAAGACGGTGCGCGATCGAGTCGTATTCTTCGAGGACTTCGCGCGTATGCGTAAGCCCCGACGCCACCGCGTCGAACACCGTCGCGCCGGGCTCGAATTCGGGCTCCTGCGGCACGTAGACGGTCACGAGCTCCTGCTGGCGCGTGATCAGCCCGTCGTCGGGCTTCGCCAGCCCTGCAACGATCTTCAGCAGCGACGACTTGCCCGCGCCGTTGCGACCGATCAGGCCGACGCGCTCGCCGGCCTCCAGCGAGAAGTCCGCGTGGTCCAGCAACGCGACGTGACCGAACGCGAGTTGCGCGCCGGTAATGGAATAGAGCGACATGGGGAGACGGCGAAGAGAGAAATCGGAAGCGCCCATTGTACCGGTGGCGGACGTCCGCGCCGGGATGGCCGAACGGACTAGGCCGATGTGCGCTTCTTTTTACGCTGCGGGTGCGTGACGGCGTGTGCCCGGTGGAGGGGCCCGCATGCGATGCCTTGGCGTTGCGCAAGGCCTGCGGCGGACATCCGGCCGCAGTTCCCGGCCGGGCGTCCGCTGCGGGCGGCGCGTTTTACTGCACGTTGATCGTGATCGTCGAGCTCATTTCCGGACCGTACGAACGGTGTGCGCCGTCGCCGAATTGCAGCGTCAGCGTGTGCTGGCCAGGCGGCAGCTTCAAGTCGGTTTCGGTCTGGCCCTTGCCGAAGTGCAGCGAATGGTCGGTGGCCGGGATCACGTCGCCCTTCGGCACCGGCTTGCCGTCGATCAGCAGGTGATGGTGGCCCGTGTCCGGCGTCATGTCGCCGGCCGGCTTGAGTTCCATCCCTTCGAGGCCGAATTTCACGTGCACGGGGCTCGATACCGTCGCGCCGTCCTTCGGCTCGACGAAGAACACGCGCGCCTCGGCACGCGCGAGCGTCGACATGGCCAATGCCGCGACACAAACCGCGCCCGCGATCCATTTCTTGTTGAGCATCGTTTCCTCCTTCAGATTGAAAGGCTCACGAAGCATACACTGCGTGCCCGACCCGCGCGACGACGGCGGTTGTTCGCGATGCGTACGTTTAAAACGACGTTGCCGAGGCGTTCGGCGAAATTCCGGTACCATTGCGCCTTTCATCCGCCGGCCGTGCCGCAAGCGGCATCACCGACTTTCATCATCCCGAGCGCCACATGAGCGAAGTAACCGAATACCAGAGCTGGGTCTGCCTGATTTGCGGGTGGGTCTACAACGAAGCGGAAGGTCTGCCCGATGAAGGCATCCCCGCCGGCACCCGTTTCGCCGACATTCCCGCCGACTGGCGCTGCCCGCTGTGCGACGTGGGCAAGGAAGATTTCGTCGTCGTCGATTTCTGATTCCCGATTCTCGATTCCCGACCACGTTTTAACGCGCCAGCCGCGCATCGGCACGCATTCCGTGCGCCGATGCGCCGCGCGTTTGCTATACTCTGCGCGCTGTCCACACAGCCGTCCCGTATCGCGTGTTCAACACACGATACCGCGGACATGGCTCTCCCCGTAGTTCAATGGATAGAACAAGCGCCTCCTAAGCGCTAGATACAGGTTCGATTCCTGTCGGGGGGACCAATCTTCCATCTCGTGCGATCCCCAGAATTCCGGCAACCCGTGATAACATAAGGCTTCGCGGGTTTTTTCAATTCCGTATACGTCCCGGGACGTACTGCGACAGCCGGGGGTATTTGGGGGTATCTCTCGGGGTATCCAAGATACCCCTTGGAGGGATACCCCCATGCCCTTGACCGACAAAGCCGTCAAAAACGCGAAAGCGGGCGACAAGCCTGTGAAGTTATTCGACGGCGGCGGAATGTTCCTGCTCGTTACCCCGGCCGGTCAGCGCTACTGGCGACTCAAATATCGCGTCAACGGCAAGGAAAAGTTGCTGGCACTCGGCGTGTACCCTGACGTTTCACTAGCAGTCGCACGCAAAAAGCGTGACGAGGCGCGGGAAAAGCTTGCGGCGGGTATCGATCCCAATGAAGCAAAGAGAGAAGTCAAACGAACGGCGCGCATCGCAGCCGCTAGTTCGTTCGAGGCGGTTGCGCGCGAGTGGTTCGACAATCAGCGCGCAGGATGGACCGAGACCTACGCTGAGAAAGTCATCCACTCGCTGGAGATCGATGCATTCCCGAAGATCGGCTCACGGCCCATCGCCAACATCGAAGCGCCGGAAATGCTGGAGATCATCCGCGCAATCGAAGCACGAGGTGTCCGGGAAACCGCCAAGCGACTGTTGCAGCGTTCGCGCGCCGTATTCCAGTACGCCATCATGACTGGCCGTTGCACCCGTAACCCGTCCGCTGACATCGATGCGGAAACGATCTTAAAAAAGGGGCCGGGCGTACAGCACATGGCCAGAGTGAAGCCGTTGGAGATCCCGCAGCTCATGCGCGACATCGCCGCGTATCCCGGTGAGCCAGTTACCCGACTGGCGCTAGAATTGATGGCCCTTACCTTCGTCCGGACGAAGGAAATGATTCGCGCTCAATGGGCAGAGTTCGACGAGACTGCGGCAGAGTGGCGGATCCCGCCCGAGAGAATGAAGATGCGAGACCCACATATTGTCCCGCTGTCACGGCAATCACTGGCCGTGTTAAAGCAGCTCCGGCAAATCAATGGCGACCGGCCACACGTGTTCTATAGCGTACATGGTCGAGCACCGATTTCGAACAACACTATGCTATTCGCGCTTTATCGCATGGGCTACAAGTCCCGGATGACAGGGCATGGCTTCCGCGGGCTCGCCGCCACAATGTTACGTGAACTCGGATACAGCCGAGACGTTGTAGACCGCCAGTTGGCTCACGCGGAACGCAACCAGGTTACTGCTGCGTACGTTCATGCCGAGTACTTACCCGAACGGCGCGGGATGATGCAACATTGGGCCGATCATCTCGACAAACTCAAACTGGTTCGCAACGACCCGCGCCTGCCTCACTGACCGAGCCACAAGGTGACCCCATCCCAACACACCCTGATGTTTCATCGGTGCGCTCCCTTCGACCGCTCCGCTTGAGCAAACGCCTATGATCACGGTCGATACCCACCGCTGGGACACTCGCTTCGAGTTCGAGGACGTCCAGCTCGCCCTGCACCGCCCGCGGGTTCGCGCGTTCCTAAACGGCGTGGTGCACCCGGCCCTCGCCGCGATTGACGCTGACATCGAGCGCTGAGCCACCATCCAAGAGAGCGGCTGGATGTACGCCGTCGCCGACGGGCAAGCCCTGTTGCAGGCGACGGTCCAGGCGTTCTGCCTCTCCATTCAGTCGCTATGGGAACGCCAACTCCGCAACTGGCTGAACTCCTGCATCGTGCCCGCGCCCCAGAGCATGCGCCAACGCCGAACGGCGCGCGATGGAAGCCTGTCCGAGTTGAGTGGTCTTCTGCTCGAACTCCGAGGCATCGCCCTCACCGCATTCCCCAGCTACGCGGACCTCGACCTGTTGCAACGGGTCGGCAACGCGTGCCGCCACGGAGACGGGCGGTCCGCCATTGCCCTGTTCCGCAGCAACCAGGAGCTGTGGCCCAACTGGTCGTCGGCCCCGTTCCCCTGGTCCGACGACAACCCGCCCGTGGGCCCGCCGCCCCCGCCGTCGTTCGAGCGGGCCCTGTTGCCCCGCGAGCTGCTCGATCGGTTCGCCACCGCGATCACTGGGTTTTGGGAGGACGTGGAATACATCCGACTGCACAGCATCGAAACGAAGCACAATCAGATCCACGTCGAAATGGAGCGTCTTCGCGGACAGCGGCGAACACGTTGCTGAGTCTCAGCGCTCCCACATGGGTTTGGTTGCGGTATTGGTGATCAATCCATGGAGCGCCACGGCCGCTTCATGGATCTTGGCGGTGACCTCTTTTATGTCCGCGACCCGCACGATCTCAACGTTGGTCTTGAATGCACCGCGGGCCGACATGTATGCGATGTGAACCAGACCATCCTCGTCCAGAGAAAGCGCGTTGTGCGCGTACTTGTTGCGTCCCGCCTGGGCCGCCCTGACCTTCTTGATGACGACCTCGTAATCCTTTAAGTGAGGCACCTGATCCACGAGCTGTCCGCACAGGGAGCTTACGATGTCCACCCGCTGCTGGAAGTTGCTGTGCGCCACCATCGCCAACGCGCGGATGTCGGTCGGAGACTCGTAGCCGGCCAGTTTCGAGATCGCGACCGCAGTCGTCGATTCGAGGGAACCCCACACGCTCACCATGCGCCCCAGTTCGAGCAGGTATTCATCAGGCACGGGCCAGTTGGGGTTGAACTCGCCGCGTTTGGATGTCTTCTGGGTGGTCATGACTGGCTGGCCTGGGCCTTCGCTTCGATGGTTTTGAGGAAATGAACCAGGCCACCGATGTGGCTGACGATCAGCACAGCCTCGTCGTGATTCAGCATGGGGTTGTCGTGCGCCAGGCTTTGGTCGTTGCGCACGGCGTTCATCGCTTCAAGGTTTGATATGCTGGTCTTGAGGATTCGCTCGGTCATCTCGCTTTCGATGTGGCCAGCACCACGCAAGTTCTTCACATACTCACCCATCAGGCTGTGCAACGGTTTCTCGCGCGTGACCGCAATGCCGCGCCGCTCGCAGAGCGTGCGCAAGAACTTCATCATGAAGACGTGCACGCGGTCCAAAGCCGTCGCGGGCTCGTTGGCCTCGATCGCGGCCCGAATGTGCTTCGCCGCAGCGGTGAAATCCAGCGCGTTGACACTCGCCGTAAACGCGTCGACCTCGGGGACCGGACTGCTAAGTTTCAGCCGTGCAATGATCGCGTCGACTGCGCCGCGCTGCTGCGAGTCGTCCGGCAAGCATCGGAACTCCTCACCCCATTCGATCAGCGCGTCGAGCGCTCGAGCGACCGTATGGTCGGACTCCAGCTCCCAGAAGGCGCGCATCCGCTTGGCCTTGGACGGGCCTTTGAACTGGTATTTCTCATCGTGGATGTCGAGACCAAGCTGTTCTTGAAAAAACTCGGCCATCGTTCGATCGGAGAAGTTCAAAACGTAACCGCTGCCCATGTTAAGGAACGGTTCGAGGCAGCGGCGATCGCGTGAGGTCAGAGTGGACATTTGATCTCTTCGTCGATCTCATCAACCTTGAGTAGATACAAGTCGGGTGTACGTGTATGCATCGAGACCGACACCGTAACCCGGGGGATTGAACGTACCGCCTCCTCGGTCCGCGTCCTGACTTCCTGCCCACGGATACCAGACCATGTTCGATGATGGAAAGCCTATAAATCCCTTGATCCATTCTCTGTCAAGGTAATCGCGGTAGAGGACGTAACCGTAAAGCCATATCGGCTCACCGCCATTGACAGCTTGAACCTTTGCAGCGTCCAAGCGGACATTCGCCGGAATGGCCAGTGCAATCTGTTTCGTGGCGTCGGGCATAACGGTGCTACCGAATCCCGATTGAGTTTTGCGACACCCCGTATAGTCCGGTATGGATGGTGGGTAGCCGAACCCAACGCCGATCACCGCCTCGGTCACCTCGGCAATCGTCCGCCCGACATTCTAAAGCGTAACCGTCGCGACGCCATACCACGCCGGATTTTCCAGCACGATCGGCTGTAGCGTCATCTCCATTTCCGCGACTAGCCACCGCGGCTGCTCCCGCGCAACGATCGCTTTGACGGCATTTGCCGCTGCTTCGGCACTGGACTGTGCCGCTTTTGCCGAGTTCTCCGCCACCACACCTGCTCTCTTGGCTTCGATCAGGAGACCGCGCGTCGACAGCCAGAGGAACGCCGTGAACGCAGCGAGCAGCAAAGTCGCAACTGCCAGGAGGATGTCGCTCCACTTGACGCCCTCCTCCGGTTTGGCCAACCGATCGACGGTTGCGCCGCTCGTTGAACGCTCACCGTTCTCAACCGCGCGAGGAGCAATCGTCACCGGTTCCGGTGCCCTGGATTCCACGGCTGCAGCACTGCTTTCCGTTGACGCACTCCTGGGTGCAGAATCGCTGGCCGCCAACAGCGGAGGAACGCTCACCCCGGAAGCTGTCAATCCTGGCTTGGCATAGAGCCCCTCGGCGAACGCCGCGGCATGGTTAGGTTGAAGGTTCGCGCTATCGCTTGCCTGGGCGGTCGTCGCCAAGAAGGATGCGCAAATGGCGATGGCCAAAAGAAGGCGTTTCAGCATGGTCAGAGCTGGAAATGGGAAC
Organism: Burkholderia sp. WTPI3; assembly: GCF_021483755.1. Taxonomy (NCBI): domain Bacteria; kingdom Pseudomonadati; phylum Pseudomonadota; class Betaproteobacteria; order Burkholderiales; family Burkholderiaceae; genus Burkholderia; species Burkholderia sp. WTPI3. The sequence continues at coordinate 14,915 of NZ_JAGIXF010000053.1, forward strand.
CGATCATCGTAACCGAAAGGCGCGTACCGCAGGAGCGCCCATCCGCCCACCACACACCCCACTGGTGGCTCGCATGCGCGGTGGCCACAATCGCATAGTCAGGCGGACATCATCACTGCTTCGAATCGTCCCATTCGGCGACCTCCTTGTCCGTGCGCACGCCACGCGGAATGCTCGGACCGCGATAGCCGCTGCGCGCGTTCCCAACGTGCATTGCCTGCCTGGGCGCGGGCCGCTCGCCGCTCAGTGCGATGCCGTTCGCTTCTGCCTGCATGCGGACGTAGCCACGCAACATCTTTTCGGTATAGGTGTAGAGGCCTTGCCGCCCTTCCGGCTGGGTCAACACCGCGCCGTACGCCGTGCCCTTCAGCTTCCGAAGCTGCGAGGCAAAACGGCTGCGCTCGAGCGCCTGGCGTCCATCAGCACGCTTTCCGATCACGACTTGGTAAGACTGGAAAATCCCGTCCAGCGATCGGATCAAGTCCTCGTGGTCGGCCGTCGCCCAGACGAGATCCTCCATCTCAGGATGGTGAACAACAGCCTTTTCATAGGGGCGTTTCAACTCACCAGCGGTCGAGAGAATCGCTTCCCCGAGCCCATGGAGAAAGAGGTCTGAGTCGATCTGTGAGACGTCATTGTGGGACGCAAAGGCGCTCCATAAGATCTTTTCAGTGATCAGGTGAACGTAGTATGGGAAGCCGTCGCTCACCATGGCGATACGCCAGTTGACGTCGTTGTCGAGTTCGATCTCGAATGCATCGGCGGCAGCCTGAACGATCTCGCGGCGAGCATCCCAGCCCAGGCGCGGCAACTCGACCTGCTCCAACTGGCGGTAGGAAGACTGATGCGCGCCGAGCAGCTCGTCGAGGGACTTTCCGATCCCAGTGAAAATAAACTTGATGTTGACGGACCGATCGCCCATCTGTTTAAGCAGGGCGGCAAACTTGTTACGTTCGCCAGCATCCAGGATCGCGTCAAACTCGTCGATCACGACCGCCGTGTTGCCCCCGCGTTTCTCGGCGACCTCTTCCAGCAGCGCGACGGCATCGCCAATGGACCGGATCCGGTCGGCAATGTCCACCGCACTGGTCTCCGTGCCGGCGGACATCCTCACCCTGGCCATGTCGATGGAGGCCGAGCGGGTCGTCTTGACGGCCTCTGTTCGAGGTTGCCGAAGGGCCTGGGTCACGATGTTGGCGATCACGGTACTGAACGTGTCGTCCGGCGATCCCGACACAAACACGGGCGCGGCGCTGGCGCTCTGGTATTGAACCGCGGCCGTTTGCCCGACAGAACTCTTGCCCACGCCCCGGTCGCCGTAGATGAAGACATGGCGACCCGGTGCATACAAGCTCTGCTTGATCGTTTCAAGCTCCTTGTCGCGCCCCTTCAGATACTCGATGCTGTGGATCGGTCGCGATGCCGATAAGACAGCACCTAGCTTCGTTCCAAACTCGTCTTCAGTATAGCCTCGGATCACCGCGCCTCCGTTTCTCCAGCAGGCCGCCCCGCCCATCGGTTGGGCCTATGGCTTCCGATTATGGCACTTCGAAGGGGCCAGGGTTCCTGCTATAGTGTGCCCAGGCTGTCGTCGCCTGCCGCACGCGCCCTTCGGGGCATGACGAAGACGATGTGTCACCGCACCTACCCCATTCCATGGTCCTTGTTTTCGATGGGCGGTCCGCAAAGCGTGCACCGGATTTGCCGCCCAGGAGAAAGCAATGGATACGCAGCAGTTGAAGCTGCAGGCCGGGCTCGTCCGCGGCCTTTTGCAGCCCACGCACCCCTCCCTTGGTCATGGCCAGGCGCTCGATCTGATCGCAGCGCTGCCCGGGCTTCGTAACTGGCCCGAGGTGATGGCGTTCCCCGAACGCGTCGCCGCCGCCGAGCTGGATACCACCTCGACCGGTCGCTTGGCGTTCCGCCTGAAGAAGCGCTACGCGGTCGACATGTCGCCCCAGGAGTTGCTCGTTGCCCTGTCTCCGCCCGGCGCGGTCGTCGCCCGCGGGGCCCCGCAGACCTGGCCGTCAGGTCCCGTTCCCGGCGTCTACATCGCGACCACCCAGAAGGCGATCGACGCCCTGCTGGATGTGTATGAGGACGCCACCGACGGCGCGTTGCTCTACGCCGAACGCGCCGGCAATGGTTGTCCCAGCGCCATCGATCTGGGTGAATACGGCCTCTGGTCGTCCGGCCTGGATCGCGTGCCCAGCGGCACGTTGCTGGTGGTAGGCCCTCTCGAACTCGATCAGCAATCCTGGGACGGAACCGCGAGCCGTCTGGAAACGGCTTGCAGGTATGCGCTGGACTCAGGGCACCGTGTCGCGGTGCTGCTCGACTCCCCGATGCCCGAGATGCTCCACGAGGACGTCCGGCTCATGGTCAAGTCCAGGGACGGGCACGTGGACGAAGAAACGGCGCTGATCGGCGTCGTCACCGACGAGGGCGAATTGCAAGCGCGCGTGCCGTTCTCCGGAGCATGGCCGACGATAAAACCGGTCACGCCGGCGGGAACCGCCGACGCTTTGCCGACGCCGCTCATGGGACCTCTGCGTGATGTGCTCGCTGAACGTACGAACGGCTTGTTGCTGTTCGGGTCCGCCGTCATCGCCGAACATTCCGCGATGGACCTCGTGGCAGCCTCGTTGACGCTGACCGAGCACGCCGGTCCGGCCGCCCGCATCATGGCGCGGCACCGCTCGACGCCATCGAAGGATTGGAACGTGCCGGAAGCGATCCAGCAACTGCCCTTCTTGCCGTCGATCGAAAGCGCCTATGCCCAGGGTTATCGCCGCCTGATCTACCACTCCAGCTACACAGAGCCCGAACTGTTGTTGAAGTACAGCGAGGACTCGCTGCTGATTTGCGGCACGTATGGCGCGGACGTTATGAACGTGTTCATGAGCACGATGCGCGCGGGTGGCGGGACGGACATGGAGGCGGACCTGCTGGCCCGCATCATCGCCATTGCAGCCACCACATCCTTCCCGTCCAATGATGGGAACAAGGTGGTCGCCGATTTGTACGTGTCGACCGGCGCACCGATCGACAACGTGGCCACGTTCGAGCAGATCGAACAGTTCCTGAACGACAAACTCCTCACACGGTGGAAGGATGGGCTGGCCAGTCTCCTCGAAGCGGGCATCGTCGCGCCCGCCGAGGCGAAGAAGGCTTTCCCACGAAGCGAGGGCATCAAGGCTTTTGTTGATAAATACGTCAAGAAAAAGAAGGCGCGCGCAACCGAGTAAGCGAACACGGGGCCGGTGCCGTCAAGGCGCCCGGCGGAACGTTTCGAACACACCCAATGGGGCGTCATGGACGTGGCCTGGTTTCTGAACCGCCGCCTGGATTTCATCCGGCAGCTTTACGCCAGTTCGTCGGCGCCCTTCGTCAATCGTCGAATCAAGATCGAGAACAAGGAAGAGCCGTTTGTGCCGCCATACTCGGAGGACCCGGAACCTGCGTTCATGCTCGAATGGCAGGATGCCAGCGACTCGACCGACGTCCTGGCCATGCGTGTCCGCCCGCATGGTCGGCCCCTTGCTGTCGCCAGCGCATTGCCGTGAACCAAAACTACAGCTTACAATCGGGACGCCGCCCCTGAACGAAGCTTAACCAGGTCCGCGTTTAACGCAGACTTTCCACGAGGTATCCCCGAGCGTACCGTACATGATCGTTCGTCCGATTTGCGCGATGTGTTTACAGGAGAAAGACGGATAAGGGGCGGCACTCACTCACGGGGAAACATGGTCGCGATTCCGAGTGCCGACGAACTGGCAGAAGCCATGCTGCGCAACCACGTGACATGGTTCACCCGCAATGCGCTGGGCGTCGATTACGAAAAACTGAAGCGGATGATTTACCCGCGGCCACCGTATAAGCACTTCACTATCATGAAGCGCAACGGCAGCCCTCGGGTCATTTCGGAACCGCGTAAGCGCCTGAAAATCATCCAGGAGCGGGTCCTTGCCTTCCTTGAACCCCGCTCGGGCCCGTTGAAGCCCGCCGTCCACGGATTCGTACCCAAGCGAAGCATCCTCACCAACGCGCGAGTGCACTGTTCGCCAAAGAACCACCACATTCTGAACCTCGATCTTCAGGATTTCTTCCCGAGCATCACGTTCTATCGGGTACGTGGGGTATTGCGCAAGCATCCGTTTAACCTGTCCCATCACGTTGCAACGGTCATCGCACACATCTGCACGCTGGATGGCACGTTGCCGCAAGGCGCACCAACATCACCGTTCCTTTCCAATCTGGTGTGCCGGTCGATGGATCGTGATTTGACCGATCTCGCACGTCGCAATCTCGCACGTTACACGCGCTACGCCGACGACCTGACGTTCTCATTCCCCTTGAAAAAAACGTCGAACCTGCCGGCCGCCGTGTGTGTTGTGGACGAAGACGGCGGAATCACGCTTGGGGCCGAACTGCATGACCTGATCACCAACAAGCACCATTTCGCCATCAACGCTGCCAAAACACGGTTGAGCGATCGCGGACGTCGCATGGAAGTCACCGGACTCACGATCAACAAGTTTCCCAACGTGCCTCGGATTTTCATCGACCGTATCCGCGGCGCGTTGAACGCCTGGGAGCGCAACGGATACGACACGGCCGAAAAGGGATGGCGAGAGCGCATTGAAAAAGCGGCCACCGGTCCGCATGAGAAAAAACCCTGGAAGCGCCAGACGCGCAGCGGTGGCGCTCCAACGCTCAAAAATGTCCTGTGGGGCAAGCTGTTGTACTTGAAGATGGTTCGAGGGGACGACGATCTGATCTACACCAGGTTGGCAGAGCGCTACAACGCGGCCGTTCTCAAGGAGATGGCCACGGGTCCGTTCTCAGCGCGAGAACTGCCAGTACAGCCGGTCGTGCGCGACTACAAGACAGCGCGTGAGGCCGTGTTCGTCGTTGAGTGGCTGGCCGACTACCATAGCTCGCCTGGTCATCATGAGTGCCCGATCGAAGCGCAAGGGACCGCCTTTGCGTATCGAGAACTCAACTTGCTCGTCACGTGCGACCACGTCCTCGTGGGAAAAGCCGAGTTCGCAGGCATGGAGGTTCCCGCAGATTTCGACGCGCCCGAAGTCGTTAATAAAATGCTGACGGTCGTGCGTCCCGAAACCCATGAATCGTGGGCCGCTCGTGTCGTCTATCGCAACAAGCAGTTCGATTTTGCGATCCTTCAGTTCGACGAGCCGCCACCTCATCATCGGTTTTTCTCAGCCATGGACGCGCCGATTGAGCCTCACGCGGACGGTGTTCTCATCGGCTTTCCCGCCTACCAAAACTGGAACTTGCCGGACATCAACCCGCAGAAAGTGCTCAACCGTACGTTGCCGAACGCCAACATGATCAGTTTCACCATCGCAAACGCAGGCAGCATCCGACCAGGCAACAGCGGTGGACCGTTTACGGACGACCGATTGCGCGTCGCCGGGATGGCCCAACGCGGCGCTTACATGGGCGTCGGACACGACGAATGTCTGTGCTTCGAAGTGATGGACAAGATCATTGGCGAATGGAAGGCCAAAAGCACTGCAGCGGCTGCAGTCCCTGCTGCTCCTGCTGCTCCTGCTGCTCCGTAGGCGTCCACGCGACACGAAGCAATGCCCACCGTCGACCGGGCACATGGATGTGAATGATCCCTCGTCCTGATCGGCGTGCTACATTCCCCGACAAAAGAACGGGGGATGAACGTGCGAAGTTTCAACAGCGTGGTGGACGAAGCACGGCTGGTCGTGAGTCCGGCCGAGACAGTGGTCAGATACCTTGAAGACCGCGGCGCGCAGGTCGCAAAGCAGCCGTTCAGCGATACAGCTGACGAGCAGTTCGAACGGGCGCTGCTAGAACGGCATGATCCCCTGATTGACCTCACCCTTGCTCGATGGTGCTGTCACGTTCCGACGGGGCAGGCCTTACTTGCCGCCAACCCTGGCGATAGCACACACGCCCTTGCCATCCGTCTGTCCCTTCTCTCGAACGTTACCGCCGGTGCGAGCTTTATGAGCAATGGCCCAACGGCCTTCTTCGGCGACAGTCCGATGGACTGGTTCGCGTCTACTACGGATGAGGAGCTGACTGCTTTCTTCAAGAATCCATCCCTGAGCAACGAGTTTTTTGAAGCATTTTTCAACGGCGGGCCGGCCTGGGCCTGCCTCTCGGAGCCGCGGCGTCTGACCGCGCTGCGTGCTGTAACAGGCAATCCGCGCATGAGCACGCCGTACGATCGATCGTTCGCTGACGGCTACGCCGAGTTCTCGCACAACAAGGTGTTCGAAGCCGCTTGGAACATGGCAGCGACCGTGCCGAACACCAAAGCGTGGGCCTTCGCGCTCGGCTGGCTGTTCGATGTTTTGCTTCCCATCGGTCATGGTATCGACGACCCTCTAGCCTCTGCGGCCCGATGGACGCCCGACGATGACGAGGGCATTAAACATGGGGCGCTCTCACCGTTCCAAAACGTCCGCAAGGGGCTGGCGCGCCTTGCCTTGGCGAAGAGCGCCAACCGGACAGACGACTTCTTGGCAAGCGACGATCCCGCGCTGCGCGCGGCGGTCTACGCATCGCGGTCGTTGAATACGGACCAAATCGCCGCGGCCGTGGAGCGTGACGGTGTCATGGCGTTTGGCGAGATGGTGCGCAACGCGCAGTTGTGGCGCGGGTACAAGCATCGCGACGCACTGCGCGAGGCATCGTGGGCGGTCGTCAACGCCGATCCGCACTCCGATCTGCTGCCGCACAACCTGTTCACGGCGATGTGGGAACGTATGGAGCGCGAACACCCGTCGTGGTTCAGCGACGTGGCGCCCAGCGATCTTGACGATCTGGATTTGCCTGCCACCAGGGGCGACGTGCATCGGGTGCTCGAAACGTTGACCGAATCGAACACAGGTCTTGGACTTCAACAGGTCGGTGCGGCCATCCAGGCGCTGAACAAGCGCTTGGGCTGGGTATGGTGGTTTTCGCTGGGCGCATTGCTGGCGACGATCGGTCATCGGCTATGACTGTCCACGCGTCGCGAGAGAAACGGGGCCTTTCGGCCCCGTTGTTCTTTACAGGCTGATGCCGCGCCCGGTGTCCCGTTGCGGGACCGGGCGTTTGGCTGCCGCCCACTCCTGCTCCCGCGTTTTGACCTCGGCCTGCTGCACCGCCTTGGCCTCGGCCTGGAGCTGTGCCTCAACCTTCGCAGCCGCCTGGCGTGCCTGGTCGGCCTGCCGCTTTTCCATCACCTGACGCACGGCGTCGCGGCTGGCCGCTGCGTTTTTGGCGACTTTCGCCGCGTTCTGCACCGCGCGCTCGGCCTCGCGGGCACTCGTCTCGACGTGCCCGGCCAGACGGTCGGCGGCATTTGGTGTGGCGAACACGGTGGCCTGAATCGTAGACTCCAGGGCACCGATCACGCGGGCCGGCACGTGGAACTACCACGAGCAAATCATCCAGGTTTGGCGTTGGGGGGCGAAGTTGTTGGGGCAATATTGACGAGCGCGATCGTCGATCGTAGGAACAATGGGGCCGTTCGGCCCGGTTGTTCTTTACAGGTTTCGCCCGCTGACGCTCTGCGTCGACGCGACTTAGCCGACGACAAACCGCTGATTCACCGCTCCGCTCCCTGGATATACCGTGCCAACAATGAAAGAGCACTCGAGAACGGGGGCGGGGATGATGAACCAACGACGCATGAGTTTTGCGGGCTACCTGGCGGCGATCGTCGGGAGCGCGCTGCTTCTCAGCGGGTGCGGCGATCGCTCCGTGTCCGGGTCGTACGTATCGCACAACGGCAACCAGGCCGATCTGCTTCAAGTCACCGAAACCCCCGATCACCGCTTCACGGGCACACTGCGCCACGCGGCGCTGACCAGCGACGGCACGCTATCGTCCAGCACTAGCAACGTGAGCGGATCGGTCGACGGGACCAACATCACCCTCACGGTCCTCGCCACGCCGCTCCCTATCGGGCAAAACTTTGCCGGCATGGCAACGAGGAGTGGGATAGACCTCACGGTGCCGGACGGTGCTCAAACGGGCGTACAACACTTCACGAAAGGCCAGCCCTCTGACTTCGACGAGGCGGTCGCAAAACTGGACAAGATGGGCCAAGCGATCATCGCGGCGCGGCAGCACGGTCAGCGCGCCGACCAGATGAACCGCCAAGTCAACGCCCTCACCGACAGTCTGAATCGCTTCGTCGACAACGCAAAGCACCACATCGACCGGCTGCCGCGCGCGAAGGCTTACTATGATCACGCCGTGACGTTCGAGCAGGCGAAGCTCAAACGCGCGCAACGTCTGCAAGCTATCGGCAACGAGGTCGCGCAGGGCCAGGCGGGGGTCATCGTCGGTCAGATGGGGGTGGACAAGGCCCAGATTTCGATCGTTGACGACGAACTGGACCGGGTGCGCAACGAAGCAGCGGCAGCGGAAAACGGGCTCAACGCCCGGATCGACCAGTGGCGCGGAACATGCCTCGACGGTGCTGCTGCGGTCAAAGCCGCCGACGTTATTCCCGACATGGGTTCATGCAAAGGGCTAACGCGAGCCGTGTCTGCGTACAACGCCGTGCTCCCCACGCTGCACAATGCCTTGGCTGCAGCAGGCCAGGCCAGAACCCAAGGCCATACCCGGTTGACGGCGATCTGGACAACCGCCAACTCGGTGCAGTGACCCGCCCCATCGCATCCGCTCACACAGGTTTCTGCGTTCGGTTAAAATCAAAATGAAGCCCCGGCAACGCTGGTGTTCCGCCGCCTTGCCAGGTGGGTTTGCCCCTGCTCGACCAATGAGCGGAACATAAAGGAGTCACTCCATGGGCGCGAAGAAAGCTGCCGAAATAGCCGAATCAGTCGTTAACCGTTTGTTCAGCGACCAGATCGACCGTACCGGGCATTCCGCCAAACGCATTGCTGCGGATGGCAAGAAAACCGGCGATTACGAAGCAATCGCCAGGGACATGAACGAAAGTTCGCGACGTAACAACCCGGATTCTCCAGCAACGTTCACGGCGGATGATGCCCGCGTGGTTGCTCGATTCTTCGATGCCAACCGCAGCCGCCCCGTCTATACCAAGGCGCAAAGCAAGGCGCGGAACAAGAGTGCAGCGCCAGCAACGACGCCGTCCGGTGCCGGCGCACCTGACGGCTTCCAGCCGACGTAAGACAACGGGGCCTCACAGCCCCGTTTTTCTTTACATGCTGATGCCGCGCCCGGTGTCCCGCTGCGGGACCGGGCGTTTGGCTGCCGCCCTCTCCTGCTCCCGCATTTTGACCTCGGCCTGCTGCACCGGCTTGGCCTCGGCCTGGCGCTGTGCCTCGACCTTCGCCGCCCCCTGGCGTGCTTGCTCGGTCTGCCGCTCTTCCATCATCTGCCGCACCGCGTCGCGGCTGAGCCTGCACGCACACGTTCGATAGGAGCATGTTTTCAGCGAGCGAACGAGCGGCCTGGGCCGTGTCGGGCGTGATGAACGAAGCGGCGACGAGTAGTTCCGGCAGCGATCACGGCCCCGCCAAACGTCGAAAAGCTACGCACGTCCCGATGTCGGAATCGACGAGATCAGCGCAGCGCCACACGATGTCTTGTGACCGTCAAAAGCAACCGCGCGACCATCAATACGGACGTTTTCGTCGCCTTCCACGATTTCGCAATGGTCGTGACCAGACATGGGGCAAGTGCAACGGTCCCCGACACATGCGACGGAGCGCCCCATCACCGTTGAATTCTCGCGGCCAGTTTGAACACGCCCACCATGCGAAGTCGAGTCACCGACACGTATTACCCCGCGCATACGCGCCTCCCAAACTGGTTAATGCGGCATCCGATATCGGAAGGGATTCGGGCCACGATGCTCCGAATTCTTGGCCTTGGTTGCCTCGTCCGGGGGACTGACCATCACTATGCTCGCTCGACCATCGTCCATCAGATTGATCGTCGCACTACTTCCGCCGTCCTCATAGTTCGCGATAGTCGCGAGCGACAATTGGACGAGCGCCGAACTAACGCCAGTATTACCGATGCGCCGACCGACATCGTAGCCCTCCTTGACGTTACCGAGGTCGATACCTTCCGTGTTCCCGTGCAACGCTTGCGTAAGTGGGATCGTCCACTCGCGATCTTGAGTTGTGTCATAAAACACTCGCGTGGGCTTTGCACCATCCGGTAGCGTCGCCACTGCTTGCTTCCAGCCCTCCTGCAACTGCTTCACTTGTTCCGCTCGCTTCAACAGCTTCCCGTTGTCATCGGTCAACTTGATGTCGACAGGGCGATGAAGGTAGCCCAACAGAGGCGCCTCATCGAACTCCTCGACTTGCCAGTTGGCCCAGCGGACCGGTAGGTACGGACTAGACTTGAATTCTCCTGGTCCCTTGTTGGTCACCTCTTTCCACAACTCGGGCAATTTCGATATCCACCAGTCGGAGCGCATTGTCGGAGGACCATAAAAGTGCCCTCCGGCTTCGGCCTCTACCTTCTCGGAAAAAGCACTATCCTCCTTCCAGTAGAAGTTCCACAGCTTGACGACGTCGTATTGTGTTTTTGTGCTATCAATATCACCTGGCATGTCGACCTGATACGGGCGAACAAGTTTATTAACCCGATCCGTTCTTGCGACAAGCAATGCGCTCATGCTATCGACGACAGGTGGAATAAACGCGCCCTGCGGCTCTTTAGCTGCTCCGGGTGTATTTAGCCCCCAACGATTAACCATACCATCTTGACTCATCACTAGTGCAGCCGGAACATCAGGATGCTCATCGAAAAATTTAAAAAGCTTGTCGATAGCAGGTGCCGCGCTGCTGGCATTGGCGTCATCCAACCAAAGAAATTGAGTAACGCCAAGCCCGGCCTTTTGGCGCACATCGGAAATTTCATATGCCGCTCGATAGTGGCTGTCAGCCCCTTTGGGCGGCCCATAAATAATCACAGGAACTGGCCAGTGATCAACAGCTTCGCCAGCGGCATATTTAAATGAGGCACCAGCAGCCACTTCTGCAAAGATCCTACGTTCATCCGGATTTTCCCCGTAATCCTTCGGGTCGGAGGAAAGAACCGTCTCGTAATTATTCGATTTTGCGACAATTTGCTTCCAGATCGTGTCTTGGTGTCGCCCTGTTACCGCCAGCCCAACCGCACGAATCTCCAATGCGTATTTGGCCCCCGTCCCTGCCAAAATTTTAGCGCTCTCGGAGTTCGTCTGCGGCGTGGCCACTTCAGCGGCCGCCGCAACAGGCTGCACCGTTGCTGCCCGACCTTCGCCATGCGACGCTCGCCAGATCCACTGCCCAGCATATGCAGCGGCAACCAAGCCTACAATTACCAAAAAACCGTTGCGTATCGTACTGCCCATATGCGGATCCTCGATGCCAGTGTTTTCCCAGTAGTGATATGACCGCACCAGCGTAACAGCCGTCCAAGCCAACGCCAGCGCGAAAAGTATCAACACGTACCCGCGCAACCGGGGGCGCGACAAAGGTGACAAGCTTACATTCATTGGCGTTTCTCGCGTTGAGCAAATGTCTCCCCGTCCACCATCTTTGGTGGTGTTTTAGGAACAATGTCGAACGGAAACTCCCCCCGAGAATAATACTTAGAACTTTTTTCAATTATCACTTGAGACGAACCAAGCAAACTTCCATAACACTTGTTATTCTGAACTTCTTTAAGCTTTGTTGAATCCAATTTCCAGTCAGCAATCGCCACCAACAGCTTCCTCATATCTGGATCATCGAGACTGCGTGCTTGACCAATCGCAACATCCATAGCCGCAACACGTCGCATGTTATTCGAATCTCGATAAATCGCGGAATGGTATGAATTATCGTCCCATTTACCACTATCCGTCTCCAGTCGCGCGCGTGTCTCGTTGGGCGATTCCTCACGCTCCCAATTTATTCCATACCCGTCGGCCGCACGAACGACGTTTGTTTGATCCTCGGGGTCCGCAATCTTGCTGTTATACCACTTCATGATCGCCGGGCTACCTTGCTTACGTACATCTTCGGGCAAGTCCGCCAATGGAATAAACTTCACCTTAGCTTTTGGATTACCGAGAAGCGTGTCACGCGCCACGTAGTCCGGCTTATCCTTACCCGCCTTGCGCTCCGTGCCGCGAATTGCTTCATCACCATAGAGATTTGGCTGATACGGCGGAAACAACTCATCTGCGTTGATCAAGCGCTTCTCGAACTTGTGGTCATCCCCAAGGTATTGCCCGTCATAGTATTCGGGTTTTTTCCCGACAAAACGAGGCCGACCGTATAAATCGGTAGGAACCTTCGACCAGAGTCGCTGGTAGAACCGATGAGCCTTCAGCACGTCCATTGCTTTTAGCGTCGTTGTAGATTTCATCGGCATCCCCAACACCTTGCGTGTTCCCTGCCACACTTCATCAACAGTGTCAGGCACGCCATGTGTGCCAATACCTTTGACCGTGACGAGATCCACCGTGGTGTCCTCAGTACAGAAGTACAAGTACACTTTTCCTCGGTTGTCCCGTTCCGTGAACGGATAGGCCTTTCCATCCTTGTCTTTTCGGCTTGCCTGCACGGGACTCCATCCGCGTCCGGTACGCCCCTGATGATCTGGGTTATCGTCCTTACAGACGAGTTGCGATAGCGGCGGCTCCGCGTGTGGATGTGCGGTGATTGCCTGGACAATGTTGATGAGAGTATTGAGCTTGCCGCGAAGCGTATAAGGAGTCGCACTCGGTTGAGCAATCTGGGCCATCGCAGGCTCGGTCAGGCTATACGGACTGTCGGCCAAGATCACACAGTCAGCACATCGCGAGCCGTCCTCGTTACTCTCCGCAAGCATCGCCTGCGCAAGCAGCGTAATAACGGTCCCTTGACTATGGGCCATTACCGTCACCGTTTCGTTCGGGTCAACTCTCCGGATCTCGCGAATCAACATTGCGAGACGTACCGCGGCCAGAACGTAGTAGTGCCGCTTCGGGCTTGACGAACTGTACTGGTAGTCGCTCATGAATAGACCAGCACCCCAGTTGGCAGCGTTGTCCATCCAGCCAGCATCGTACATTGCCGGAATATTCGTGGTTGCATTGTTGAACATCCCACCGCCTTTCGCGAACTTCTTGCCCAAGCGGTTTCCGTTGCCGTCCTGATACTGACCACGAAACGTCGACGGATTTTTTTCCCCGCCTTTGATCTCACCGTCCGACGCTCGATATCCCCAATAAAACGGGATAAACATACTATGAGTCTTGTCCTGACCTTCAGTGATTTCGGTTCGCTGATAAAGATAGGTGTCCGGATCGTACTTGATGTCCTTCCACTGATCAAAGTTGGGATTTTCACTCTTATACTTCACGGCCTTGTTAAAGAGTGCACCATACACACCCGGCTTCAGATCGCTGCGACTGAGGCGTTCGTTCAACCCTTCGCATAACCCCTGCTCGATGTGATCATAGTTGGCGCCCGGATCATTAACGCCATGCAGGAAAATTACAACGCCTGGCCGATCGGCCGGAATCTGGACGTTTCGCGGGCCGGGACGATTGGACATCGTCACAGCCATGCCCTGCGAAACAACGGTCGGTTGCGAGGTATTGGTCATCGTCGTAGCTAGCTCAAGCGAGCGGATTTTTCAGGATATCGATCTTGACGATCCGCATCGCATCGTCCGATACGAGATCTGTCAATCCGTCGGGGCCACTCTTGCCTTCGACGACGCGCCCATCATCCAGCGTCATTCGATATGCGCGGTTCGCGGCAACCGGCGTGTCGCCGTCTTGTCCCGGAAAATGCAATCGGAAACGCTGATCGGTTGGTTGGTTGGCGAATGAAGTCTTCGAAGCTTGTTGCGTTGATGGCCCGCCCCATTGATGCGAAGCTGATAGCAGCTTGATATCGCCGTTCGTGCCGAGCGTCACACCATCGCCGATCTTGATATAGCTGCCATCCTCAGCGACTAGCCGAATCGTTGGTGCGGTCACCAACACCTCGTTTTCGTTGGTCGCGATCTTAACCCCCTTCTGCGCATTCGCCGTTAGCGAATCAGCCTGAGCCTGCAGCAACATCGGACCTTCGCCTGCGACGGCTTGCACACCCGTGCCACGCGCAAACAACTGCATGCCCTGACCCGCAGTTGCGTTAAAACGCTGGCCGCTCATCAGTTGGAGATGCTGCTGCGCGACCTGATCGATGTTCTCACCCGCGTAGGTAACATGCGTCTTTGGAGTGACATTGACCGACCCAGCCTGCGCGCCTAACGCCATCAATGCCTGCGAAGTTGCTGCCGGCCCAGATCCGGACTCCGACGTACCGCTGCTTGGTGCCCAGCTCTTGAAAGCTTGCGAAACAGCGGCCTGCCCTGCCGTATCAGCAGCTTGGCCGCCGTGCTGCCCGGCGTAATCACCGAGCGACTTAAATAGCTCAGTACATTCACCAAGCAGTTGAAGTAATTCGTCGCGGTCGAGTTGCCCGCCGCTCGCCTGCGACCGCGCATAGGTCGTCAGAAGAATGCCTTGCGCCGCCCGTAAGGCGGCCGCTGCATCGGTGCGCAGTTCCGCGCCTTCGCCACGATCCTGCCCCACACCGTTGTCACGTGGTTGGGTCAGGTAGCCAAGGTTCAATTGGGTATGCGCATGCTCACTCGCCAACTGGCTGGAAATTTGCCCCGGTGTATCGTCCAGCCTGAGCTGGTTATACCGCTTGCCCTTAATTTCCTTTGTCTTGATCCCGGACACATAACGGTTTCCCGGCAATGAGCCGGTATGGGTAAATGTAGCCGGCTGATTCACGCCGTTCCCCAGCACCGAAATGATCACCAACCGGTCGGGATCGCCTCCGATGCTGCCCAGCAAAACCTCCATTCCGGCGCGAGGCAGGAACGAAGCCCCGAACTGTGCGCCCGCTAGGCTCGATGCAACGCGTATCGGAGCACTATCACCAACGTTGTCGTTAGTGCCAGCGCCTTGCGCGTGGGTGTGATCCGCCGGATCGAGCCCTTGGATTCGCACGTAAACTCGGCCGAGTTCGTCGCAGACGACTTCCTCGCCATCACGCGTCACTATCACACCAGTCATCAGGTGCACCGGCGGTAAATCGATTTTCGGATCGTAGGCCGGTGTGAGCGGCACACCACGGCGCACGCAGGTGAATGTATTTTCGTAACGCGTGTCCGCCTCCTCCGCCGACGCAGACGGCCGCGGTCGTGATTGGAACGCAAGATTGTGGCTTGCAGCGAACAGTGCCTGCACGCGTTCGGTCAATCCCTTTGGAAGATTGTTCCAGACCTCGTGATCGATCGATGTAAGGACGAACTGTCTCTTGTCGATCGGCTGCATATCCAAGTCTGGATCGCCGGCCAGGGTGATCCATGTGCCAACGGCAAGATCGCGTACGCCGCTTGCTCCGTCGTACTGCTCAGCCTCGAATTGATGCGCCAGCATCCGCGCGCGCGTGAGCCGTTCATGATCGTCCCACGAGTCACCCGCATGCGGGACGTCGATCGCCACGTCGGTCAAGAGCTTCGCAAGATCATTGCCGGCCTCGCCCTGATCAACGCTGCCCGCCACAGTCGATTCGTCGATTCGAGCCTTCTTGTAGTCCCACGATGGGCGGCTGATCATGCCCGGCACCAGCCGCGCATGCAGCGCAAACAACGTGACCGTATCGCGCTCCTCCGTGCCGGCATCACGAGGGTGCAGGCGCACCGTACCGGCTGGCGCTTGAGGTAGCGACCCGGGATCATCGCAACACACCAGTGTATGAGTCGGTGTGTCGTCATGGGTAGTGCGCTCGCTCTGAGCCGTCCCGGCTTTGGCGAAAACCGTGATCCCTTCACGACGCAACAGGCGACGTACGAATTTCGCGTCTGATTCGTTTACCTGTCGAGTTAATTCGCGAGCCGGATAGCGATCCCGGCTCAGACCGGACAGGTCGAACTCAAACGCACGAGCAAGAGCAGGACTGCGCTGCCGCCATTCGTTGAACAGCGTACCCAGGATGTCAACAACACTCAGCTTGCGAAACACTCGAGAATTGGTGCGCTTGTCCATCAGGGATAGAGCGTCGCAGACTGTGAGCTGGTACACACAGAGTTCGCCGTCGCTCTGGCCAATCTGTACGTCCTGGACGATCGCGTTGATCAAATGAAGCTGACCACGGTCAGTGACAAGCCGCACCGAGACAGGCACGCCGATGAACAGCTTCGGTGAAAGATCATGGCGAGCTGATACGCAGGTGAGGTGTCCGTGGATGCCGGCCATTAACCCCTCGCGAACGTTTGCGTGCTGAAGCGCAAGCAAATGCCCTAAGGTACTTTGCAACCGACCAAAGTTCAGCGCTACAGGACGCCTATTCCAGTCAACCGCCCCCGCGGCAAAGCTACTTATGGTTTCGGATAGTGACACAGCCGCCCTCTCGATTTTTTTTTCGATTTCGTATTGATTTAGGCGATCAACCCACATACCGGGACGAGCGAATCACCATTTCGTACATTACAGGATACCAAATCTACAGACGAGAGCAGGAGATTGGCGCAGCACCTGCATGTACATAGGCCTCATTTAACCAAAATTGACAGGCTGGCACGCAAATGTACCGAACCTTTCATGGCAGAAAGATTGTCAATTGCTTCGCTAATCGTGCCAATTGAAATCTATGCGAAGAAGAGCACCCAAAGCGCGTCCCTTCCATAGACATAGCTTCTTGCAAGCCGCTGTCCGTCTCTCGAAGGGTCACGTCGCTCAAAGAAGCAATGCGTATCCAACTGGTGGTTGCTGCCCGTCACATCCAACCGTCCGCGTCCCGCCGATCTAGATCGATGCTCGGCCCCATCCGTCATCAACATCATCCCCAGGCTGCAGGCTGGCACGGCAACCCAGCAAGTACGAAAACACCGCCCCGGCGGTCACAAATCGTTGCAGCGATGGTCAGCTCTTCGCCTGCCATGTCGCGCCTCTACAAGTCTTCGCTATCCGGGCTGATCGGGAATCCGAGGAAGCCCTGAACCCCTTGCCTCGGCTTAGTCGCTTCTCTCACGCTATTCGCTTGGGATCGGGGGCGTTTCGAGTCAATGCTGGCCATACCGCTTTGCGTCGACTTCGTGTTCGGACCTGGCACCGGTTGACACCGTTCCGCTTCCCGTCCGCCGTGCCGAGCTCGTCCCTTTCCATCCGCACGACGCATCGCATATCTCAGAGAATTGAGGCTCACACCGATGCCGTCTTGTGCTGCTTGTTCAACCAGTTCCAGCAGCGTGTAACCCTTTTCACGCGCTGCGCTGATTTGCTTTCGAATCGACTTGACGCCATCCCCGACCTTGACCGACTGCTCGTCTTTGGGTTTTTCCGGCAGTGCGTCAAGTCTGCGACCAAACGCTTCCCACTGCGCTCGCGTGAAACGTCTGGATACCGACATGACTCGCTCCGACATATACCGTTGATAGCATCTTGCGCAGGCATCAACTCAACGTCAACACTGGTTGAATGCGGTTTTCAGATGAAAAGAACGCATCAGAAACCAGAGGAATGTCTCGGAATGCAAAATATTTTTATCTTGTCGTCCATGTCCCATTCGACACGCGCGGAAGCACACCCGCCCTCTCATTCGTGCACACGCACGTAAATCTCGGCGACCATCATACGCTTGGCACGTCACCCCCAAGAACACCGAGAATGCATTCGATCGTACCAGCGCACGGACGCAACATGCACCACTAGCTCCCTGCAATTTGCGACGCCTTCGCGATACAGTTGCCGCTACCTTGCGTAGATGGTCGCAGCCAAGCGACCTTAGATCAGTTGCGATTCGCAGTCTGACGACACGGTGCGATTCGTCGAGCACACCATACCGACGATGCGGTCTAACACGCTACCGTCCACTCATCTACAGCTATCGCACTTGGGATCGATCGCCTATGCATGCCGGGCTAACTTTCTTGCGCTGCCAGCCTCACACTGCGACACATTGCGATTGCAGAGGACGCGAGTTTTCATTGCACACGATCTGCACATCGCGCGCGTAAAAATCACGTTAACGCCAAGAAAAATATGAAAAGCGAAGTAGTGCAGGATAGGCTTGCGCCGGTTTTGGGCGCCATGCACATGGAACTCTACGCGCACCATTGATAGGTCGAAGCAGTGAGGCTCAATTATCGGTATGGGCAGCATGTACGCCGCCGACTCACCATGACGGCAACTGAGAGCGTCTGGGTCCCACGTCCATGTTGATTGCGCCGGTGTAGCGGTGGCTGCGGCACGAAGTCGCGCCGAACCGGCAGCGAACGGTGTGTGCGGTTCAACCGCCGACAAGTTGCAGTCAGGGAGGTGTCCCCATATTCGCCCGCCTCGGCCAGTTACATCATCACGTTGCGATCAATTGTCCTCGGTGCCGTCCGACTCCCCCGACACGGGTCCGTTAATCGCGTCGACCAGCGCTAGCACGCCCCTCTTCTCCCGACTCTTCAATTCTCTGAAGCCTGCGAGAAGTCGCTCCTCCTCATCGGCAAGCCGGAGCGTCGCAGGATTTGACGTTTGACCAGTCAGCAGATACTGAACATCAACCCCGGCCTCTGCAATTCCAACCAGGTAGTTGGCGTCCGGGTACCGCAAACCCTTCTCATAGTTGGACTGCGCCTGTTTTCGAACGCCACCAGAGTTGCCCAATTCGTCCTGCGTCATACGCAGGCGCCGCCGCTCCTGCTTCAGACGCAGCGCAAAGTTATCCAAACGTGGATTCGCAGTTGACATATACGTTTTTGTTGACTAGCGTGATAAGTACACGATCGAGCTTCGACGTTATCGCGTGCAGGAAAATTCGACTGCATACGCCCCGAAAAACAGCAGTCCTTTGCTGGAGTAGATGCTATGTCATTCACCTACGAAATCTGCGGCACCTTGTCCGTTCTCGACAATTTTCGGCACAGTCATGCCCAACAGTTCGCCGAGAGTATCGCGAACCCGGCCGATGTCTATTTCGCGACCGATGCCGTCACGCACTCCTTCATGACCCGTATTCGCGGTGCGCTCACCGACGACGAAGCGGAGTCAGTCGAAGACACACTGGAAGAATTCTCCCAAAAATGGGCGCGGACCGGCGCCATCTTCAAACGCGTGCGGTATGGAGAGCCGTCGTTCGTTCCCGTCGGCCTCGCCGAACACGTCGAGCTGCTTGAGGAACTCGCCTACGAGCATCTGCAACTGGAGGCCTTCCTGCGGCGCCAAGCGCAGATTCTGGACAGGTTCCGGCAGCCAGCGCCCTGACACGCGCGACTTGATACGCCATTACCGACTGCAGACCTAGGATAACCGAATCAGCTGAGGATACGATGGAAGAACCAGCACGCTACGTCTTGTCGGGTGCGCTGCCCGTCCATGACGATTTGGAAGACGAACAGCTTGATCGGGTGTCCCGACATCTAGGCGGCATTGCCTCGGTGTACCTGAGGCACGACGAGGTGGCACACGCCGTCTCACTGCGCATCTCCGGCACGCTGATGCGTGACGACATGCGCTACATCGAGCAGCGCATCGAGCGGTTCGCCGAAGAAAACGCCCGCGCCGCTGCGATTCTACTGAGCGAGTGGAACTGCGAAACGAGCGAGCTCGTCGTGGGCATGAACTGGGACGCCCAATGCCTGATCCGACTCGGCGCAGTACAGGAACAACTCGGGAAGCTCACCGGACGGTACTTCGACTTTCTACTGCGACTTGAACCACCCGACGCTCCCGCCCACGGCAGCCCACTCCTGTGCGTCTCGGTCGGGACCGGCAATGAATAGCATGTCGACAGATGAGCAGATTTGGGCCGCAATATGCCCGCGGCATCTTGCGTCGCGACGAGGCGGGTTTGGGCCAGCGGCAGAATGTGCCGAGCATCGTCCTGCGCGAGCCCTCTACAGATCACCCCCTGGGGGTATTTTTGGGGGTATTTCTTCAAAGGTTGCCGGCTATTCCCATAGCCGGCGGACCAGCATGGATTCTGTCGGGGAGACCAGTCAAGCCGGCTTGGCGCGCGAGTTGACGAATCTGACGAAGAGCCTCGTTATCGCGACACGCTGGGCACTCGACCATCGTATCGAACAGATAGGATCTGCATCGGCTCGATTCGTGTCCCTGACGACATCGAAATCGATACTGCGCGTGCCAACCTTTTCTATTCTGGCTCCAGCAACTTCAGTCCATATGGGCGAAGTGCCTGGCGCATTCGTTTCAGCTGATCGACCGACAACGTTGCAGCTCCGCGTGATTGCTCTCGCATACCCAACTGCAAAAATGGCACTGCCAAATCAATCAGTGAAAATTCGAATCGACCGTACGACACGGCACAATCAACACTTGGCTCAAAACCGTAGCCGCGCATGACTCCCGCCGAACCGGGCGCCGCCCTATGCGGCGCTCTCGTAGCCACGATCTCCAGGAAGCCGCGACATTCGTCTTTTAGCCGGGCCAGTCATCGAGAGGGATGAACTGCATCTGCTTTGTTCCATCGACGATCGTATCCAGAAATTCTGAGAATCCATCTGCTACATAGTAGAGATTGCCACATTCGGCCACCTCTGCGATATCCGGCTTAGCAGTGTCGTCCGCATGCAGATGCGTTCTATCCCAATAAAGAACTTTGCGAGCGTCACCGAACTTCGCAAGTGCGTAGTAATTACCTCCCGGATCATCTCCGATCACAAAGAACTCATTCAGGAATCCAACCTCATCTCTGACTCGTTCATTTTGCTCCACCAAATCAAAATTACCATTGCTTGCACCGAGTCCAAATAGCGATGAAAATGAAATAATCCCATTATCGACACCTGAAAAGTCGAGATCTAGATAATCAGCGCCATCGATAAATAAACCATTCCACTTTCGCAATAAATTCGCATATTCCACCGGAATACCGAATCCAATCTGCGATTCCAATTTAGCGAAAAGCGGCTCCGCAGGCTTTACTCCATACAGAACTGGCACATTACCTCCTCAACACGACGGTTGGCTCTTCAGATTAGAGACGCCACCTCGATGGGTGAACTCACCGTGAATATCTTTCGGGACTTCCTGCATAGTTACCATGTTCTCGTGGTGGTGCCAAGTATTGTTTTTGTAATCCGCCACACTTCCAGCCTTAGCATCGGCCTTTCCAAAATCCCCTGTTGGCGCCTTACTATGATTCCCTTGCAACCCCTCGACATCCACAGATCTAACCGCGTACGGGCTGAAATCAGGATAGCCATTTGGATATCGGACAACAGTACCCTTTGCGTTGGTATATACCCACGTCCCCGACTCTACCTCGACGTGGACGGTCCCACCTTTATCGAGCCATTTCGTCACATCTGGCGAATTCAGAGGCTTCTCCCCGAACCAGCCCCACGGATCGACCCATCCGGTCGGATTGGGCGCATATGCATACAGATTATCACCACCCATCAACCCGATCGGATCGTGGTTGATGAACCGACCTACATCCGGATCATAGAACCGGAAAGTATTGTAGTGAAGGCCCGTATTTTCATCGGCATACTGTCCCGCGTAGCGGAGCGGCTGATCCGTGCGTGCCGCAGTCAGTTGTCGACTGCTCGGCTCGACCTTGCCCCACGCCGTATATTGCCCTGCCCACGCCAGATCTCCAGCCTCGTCGGTCACTTCCAGCGGTGCGCCAACCAGATCCGTATGGAAGTGGTATATCCGCGACGCTCGCTTCGCCGTGTCGATCGCTGCCGCCGCCAGTGCCTCTGCGATAACTGCATCGACGCGTGCCGCTGGAGAGTAGGACGCATCTGGGCTGTACACATAGCTGCTTACCCCAGTCTCGCGCACTTCCTGCGCGAGCCGTAACCCCTCCCACACAAACCGCTTCGTCTCGCTGCGCAGTTTCACGCCACGCACATCGAAACTGGTATCCGTCTTCGCAATACGCCGCCCAATCGGGTCGTATTCGAAACGGGTTTCGACTGCACCGCGCACGTTCTGCGTTCGGACTGCGATCAGCCGATTCTGCCCGTCGTAAGTGAAGCGCTGCGTCTGGTTCGCTCCGCGCAGCTTCGTCACCAGATTGCCGAACGGATCGTACTCGAAGCGCAGGTCTTGCCACATGAGCAGGCGGTTGCCTTCGACGTACCCGCGGCTCCTGCGCTGCGCATCGTCGAGCAGGTTGCCGGCGGCGTCCCACGTGAATTCTTCAACCTGCCGGTCCATCGTGTTCACCCGACGGGTCAGCTGTCCTGCGGGATCGTAGTTGTACTGTGTACTGCCACGCATGCCGTCACTCATCTCGATCAGCTCGCCAGCAGCGTCGTACCCGTAGTTGCGCCACAATTGACCGCGCCCACGGCCCAACACTTCGGGTTGGAATCCAGCCGACTGCCAAACCTTCCGACCGAGCGGATCGTATGCGGAACGCTGAGTCAACCGCCCCTGTGTGCGCATCACCTCACGATGCAGATCGTCGCGCTCGAAGTCGCTCACCACCTGATCGCCACAACGAATCTGGTGCACATGACCGGAGCCGTAACGCAGCATCTGCAAGGTCTGATCGTGAGGCAGCGCGAGCGTTGTCACGTTGTCAAGCGCATCGAGCGCATATTCGACTGTGCCATTCACACCGTGCTCGGCAACAAGACGACCCGCTTTGTCGTATTCGAAGCTCACGACGTCCGGCGTGATGCCAAGTGCAATACCTGCTGGAGTTGGCGTACGCTCAACCTTCACCGTCCGGTCACCCTTGTCGCGCTCAAAGCGGGTCACCTCGGTCGGTGTATGCTGGACCTTCAGATTGCCCATCCGGTCGCGCTCAAAGCGAATAGTGCGAATCGGGCGAATCGTCGTTGCGTCGCTGATCGGCGCCCCTACGATGTCAAGAGCAAGCAATTCGCCAGCGTCCCCATACTCGAACCGCCGCTGCACACCGTCAGGTCGCGTTTCGGTCAAGAGTCGGCCGCCGGCACTGTACGTGAACGTATAGCGCGCGTGGTCCTGCTGAAGCTCGCGAAGCCGGCCCTCGGCATCGTACCGATAACGGGTCCGTCGCCCTGCGGGATTGATCGCCTCGACGAGTTGCCCGCGAGCATTGCGCAGCGACTGTTGGACTCGTCCACCAAGGCCAACGTGCCGAACCATAAACCCAGCCGCATCATATTCAAAGGTCTCCGAACTTCCATCGGGATAGGTAATGCGGCGCGGCTCGCCGGTCGGACGCACATCGTACGTGATGCGTTGACCAAGCGCGTTCTCTCGCAGAAGTGGCAGGCCAAACAGATCAAAACGGGTTCGCGTGGTTTTACCAGAGCAGTCAGTGCGCGCAACGAGCTCGCCGAGCCGATTCCACTCCAGAGTCTTACGTCCCCCGAGTGCATCAATGTGCGCGATCGGCAGCGAGGTCAGTCCCTTCGGATACTCGTAGCGGTTTTCGCGACCAAGCGGATCCTGACTCAACAGCAGTCGACCTTGTGGATCGTATTCGGCACGCCAGGTGCCACCGTCAGCCCCGACAACCTCCACGGGCCGCATGCTGTTACCGTCATAGCGAGTTCGAGTCGTGCGCCCAAGTGGATCCGTCTCGGCGACGATCCGACCCGCGTCGTCGTACTCGAATGCTGCGGTGCGTTCACCCGGCAGCATCAGCATCACAGGCATACCTGCGTCGTTGTACTTGATCCTGTAAAAGCCGCCGTCGAGTTCGGTGTACTCGACAATCTGGAATTGCGCGTCGAAGCGCCAGTGTGCGGTGCGACCATCGGCGTGCCGAACATGGGTCTGCCGACCTTCGACGTCGTATTCGAACACCCAGTCCTCGCCCTCGCTGGTGCGCGTCGCGACGACGCGCGGCTGGCCTTCGATCGTCGACCATGCGTAGCTCGACGTGAAGCCCAGCGCGTTTGTGTGGCTCGCCATCAGGCCGTTGACATACGCAAATTGCCGCACAACCGACCCGTTCGCGTCCGTCACCAACGCTAGCTGGCCGTTCTCGTCGTATCCGTAAGCGACGGCCAGCCTGCGCTCATCGCCATGAACGAGCGTAATCGCGCTAAGGCGCCCGTGTTCCTGCTCATAATCGAGCACAGCTTGCAGCCCGCCGCACGTCAGAATCTCACTGACGCGCCCACGGCTGTCGCGCTCGAACTGGTACCACTGCCCCGCCTGATCCTCAATACGGCGTACCCAAGCGATGCGCCCCGAGTCCGGATCATATCGACCGAAATCGTAATACCGCTCGCCGAGGTCGTGCAGAATGTAGCGCCCGTCAGGCGTACAGGTCAGGTACCGTTGCTCGGCCTCGCTGAACGCCGCTTGTCCGGCACGCAGCAAAGGAAATCCACTCTCGCGCCCTTGCGCGTCGGTGTACCAGAGGCGCCCGTCGCGGGCGTGCAAACGAAGCTCCCACGGCAGCACCCAACCGCGGCCGAGCGTTCCCGCGTACTCAATGCCGCTCGAATAGAACCGCTTGATCGCGACCGGCATTGGACTCTGGATCACGTAGTCGGTTTCCGAGTCGGCCAGCAGAATCTTCCGCCCGGTCGTCACGTCGACCGGGTTGCCGAACAACCCGCCGATCGCCTTATTGATCGCGGGCCCAGCGACGTAGCGACCCACAGCTTCGCCGAGCACGTAGCCGCCGATAAACTTCGTTGCACACGGCATTACGGCGCGCGACAAGCCACCGGCCTGCTTCAACAGTCCGCCCAACCCGCCGACCAGACCCGCCAGCACGAACGCCCATTCCGTCGCGGTACGTAGCCAAGGCGGCACTTCGTCATCAACCGGCAGGTAAGTCTGGGTGCCGCCGTGAAAAAACGTGTCGTGCGAACCGTCGCCGACCGTCGCGCCGCAGGTAATCTTGTCGTCCTTTCGCGCCGCGGGACGCCCATTGATGAAAATGTTCGTCGAGCCTTGCGCGACAAGCGGAATGGGATTGTGCTTGCTGCAAGCCACGCCGCTCAGCGTCGCATAGGCCGCCGACAAGGAGTTGACGTAGACGTCCGGTGAACCAGCAATGATGTTGCCGGATTGCGAACTGAACATCTTCCCGATCGACTCCCCTATTGATAGGAGAGCCTGCGCTCCGATACCGGCCATCATGCCCGCCAGCAACGCCACGCCGAAGCCGCATGTGAATGTGGCGAAAGCGACTGCGGCGATCAGGGCGATGCCCAGCACGGCTCCGACCAGAAAGCCCGCAAGCGCGCTGGTGTGATCGATCGGATCAGTGACTCGTGCGGCTTCGTACACGATGATTGTCCTTTGCTGTTGTTATACCGACTCTTGTTCTGCCGGACGGTAGCCGTCGAGCCAGTTGCGCCACAATGCGTCGAGCGTTTCGCCGAAGCTCTTCGCGCTCGATGCGGTAAAGATCAGCACGCGCCCCGGGGCAACAATGAACGCACCTTGCCGTTGAAAAACGGTCTTCGGACCGTTCCGATAGGCAGCGTCAATGCGCTCCCCAGGCACTCCATCCGTTTCAGGTCCAAGCCGTTCAGACTGACGCGAAAGCACCCGGTGTCCCTGCAACCGCGATTTGAGCAGCGCGATCTGACGATCGATATACGGCGCAAGGGTCTCTCCGTCCTTGAGCCAGTCGCGTGCGACACTGAGGTTCGGCTGTGCGGCCGTATCGGCCGGCACGAAGAGATTGGTCGTGCGATCCTCGAAACCGTCCGGCAGAACGATGCTGCCTTCGTGAATCCGGATACGGTTTTCGGAATCCGTCATGCTGGTTCTCTCGAAATATTTGGAAATTGGAAGTTGTCGATATCAGCGTCCGCACCCGCCCAAACTCATTCGCCCGGCAGCGCAGCGGTGGTTTCACGACGCAAGCGCACGCTGCCCAACAGCAATGTGAGTTGCGCGATGAACCACGCGTAAAACGCGATCCCGAAGCTGGAAATCGGTGTCGCGCCTGCTTCGTTGAAATACCACTTCGACGTGAGCAGCGAACACAGTGCGCAGGCGAGCGCCGCAGCCGAAAACAGGCTGGCGCGGGCATATCGGTTCCGGGCGAGCTGAACGATCGCAACTAGATAGAGCGGATTGGCGAGCCATGCGGGATTGAGCATGAGCAGGCCCCACCAGCCCTGAACGAGAACCGACATCCCGCTAAGCGGCGCTTCCTTCTCGAAATACATCGCAGGCAGCATCAGGGAGAATATGTACAGCGCCCCGGACACTCCAAGGACTGCCTCTCGCCTGACACGCGGCGCCGAATCAAAAGCGCTCATCATTTCCGGAGTGCGCGTTCAATCCGTTTGGCCGGCCGGCGTCACGACTTTCTCACCGCGCGCGCGCATCGCTGCGCGTTGTGCCTTAGGATCCAGCGGCGGCCAGGGCGCGCCGGCCGTGACAATCTTGCGACGGATCTCTTCGATGCGCGTCCGCGCGGGAGAATCCGCAGTTGTGTGGTTCTTCAACTCGTTCTGCAGCACCCACCCGTACGAAACGCCAAGCTGGCTGGCGACCTTGGGATCCGCGCCGTGCGCAAGCAGATAGTCAACGACGTCCCACTGTTGAATCATCGTCGCCTCGAAGATCGCCGTCTTACCAAGCGAATCTCGGGCATTCACGTTCGCCTTGTGCTCGATCAGCAGCTTCAGTTGGGGCAACAGCCTGTTCTCGGCCACCGCGAAAATCATTGGCGTGTCGCCGTTGTATAGCCAGTTGGGATCGAGCCCGCCGTTCAGCAGCACGCGAAGGAGATTCGGCGTATCGGCCCGCAACGCGACATCGGCCACCGAGCCGCCGCTGGCGCCCACCGGCGCCTTGGGATCCGCCCCGTTCTTCAGGAGCACCGAAATGATCTGGTAGCGCGGATTCGACGCATCGTTCTTGACCGGGACGATTTCCTGCACTGCATACGACAGCAGCGTCGTATTCTTCGCGCCCGGCGCATTCAGATCGGTCTTCGGCGCGAGCTGCTGAACGCGGCTGAGATCGCCGTCATGAATGGCCTGAGCCAACGTGAGTTGCTGCCCCGAAAAGAAATCTTCCGGTGCGTAACGTTTGAAGCCAGTCATGTTCGTCCCTTGGGCTTGAGTGGGCCACCAGAGCGGCGAGGTCACTCCAACGAGTGCGGCAATCGCGCCGGCGGCTATTGCTTTCTTGTATCGCATCAGTGAGATGAATTCAGTTGGGAGACGAGGTCGAGTTGATCCTTCGCGACCTGCTGGTTGATCCCGTTCGTTACGTCACCCATCAGGTGACGTCCGACCGTGGTCACGCTCTCACCGTCGAGTGTGACGGGGCTGCCGACCGCTTTGGGCATCAGCGCCGCCGTACCGTCGCTGATCGGACCGAGTCGACCTTCCTGCAGCCCCGTCAGGATGTCGCCATCGACCCGGTAGGCCGTGATGTTGGCCGCCTGAGCAGTCCCGCCGTATTGCGCAACCGTCTCCGGATTGAGACCCGCTGCATTGAAGGTCACGGCTGAACCGCCGCTGGCCTGGGCTGCTGCGGACGCCAGCCCCCCACCCAGCGAGTGCCCGGTGAAATCGACGCCGGACGACGCACCGGCGGATTCGAGGTCCTTGCCGATCGTGACAGCATTGCGGTAGTACGGCGCATCCGCGCCGAGCCCTTGCGCCATGTTGTTGGACATGTCTTCGCCGAAGAGCTGCTGCGTCCCCTTGAACGCGACCGTCGGCTTCATGCTGTCGCCGAAGACTTTCGGATCGGGGATATACATTTGCGAACCGAAATTGCTGCCGGTTTTCTCGAAATCGCTCGGCTTCAGTCCGAATGCCTTGAGCGCTTCCGGATCGTTGCTGGCCATCTTCCATCCGGTCGGCGGCGGATCGTTCGGGTGATAGACGTGATCGGCGAGTTTCGCCAATTGCTGTGCTTTCAGCGAACTCGCCAGCTTGGCTGCGGCCGCGCGAGTCGCGGGGTCGGGACTCGCCAGCCCCTTCGCGATGGTTGCTTGCTCGGCCGCCCACTCAAGCGCGAGGGCTTGTTCAGCTGACTGCGCGCTGCCCCGATTCAGATGGATGACCGGTCCGTCGAGATAGATGCCGTTCGCGTTGATGACAATCGTCGAGGGACCGAAGGTCAGCTTGATGCTGTCCGGCGTCATCGTGACGACGCCTTCTCCGACGCGATGCTCGATACCGTCGCTTGCCTGATGGCTCTGCATGCCGGGCCCGGCTTTGCTCGCGATGGCCTTCGTGTTGATGACGTTCGCCGTGGTGTCGCGAGTCAGCGCGATGGTTTCCTTCAACCCGCCTTGCGCGATCTGCTTCGTCTCGCTGCCCTTGAGCAGAGAAATGGTACGTGCGCCGGCCTCGACCGTGTGCGTTTCCGAATCCTTGATGACCGTGTTCATATCCTTCTGCGCGTGCAGAAAGACTTCTTGCGCACCGTTCACGTCGGAAAACCGCAGCTCGTTAGAGCCCGCGCCTTTGTGCGTCTGGCTCTTGATCCCCATCGTTTGCCCTGCGGCGCCGTGGTATGGATTGCCCTGCTCGCCGTTGTACACGCGCCCCACGATGACCGGATTGTCGGGATCCCCCTGATTAAACGCGACCAAGACCTCTTGGTTGATCCGTGGGATCGCGGCCGCGCCCCACCCGTCGCCCGCCCACGGCTGTGACACACGGATCCACATCGAATCCGAGCCATCCATCTTGCCGCGGCGATCCCACAGGAAGTGCACCTTCACGGCACTCCCGTTGGTGTGGATTTCTTCGCCCTTCGGGCCGACCACAATTGCCGACTGCGTGCCGTGAATGACGGGCTTCGGGGTATTTCTGGGCGAACGATATGGAAACTTCTTTGGGAGCAGAGAAAATGTATTGCGGTACGGCAGATTTGCGTTGTGTTCCGTGTAGTCGTTCACCGCCTCGTGACGCACGTGCAGAATGGCGTATTCCTGATTGTTCGCCATGACGGGATGGTTCGTCACCGTCACGCTGCCTGCAGACGTCATCCGCCACGCATAGCCGCCGCCCGTATAGCGATGCGCGCTTGCTTCTTCCGCTTGCATCGCAATGCGTGCGTAACGGTCGCCGTCATCGCCGTAGTCGAACAATGACTGATGTTCGAAACGCTCCGTTGTCTCGAGCCCCGCATGCCGGAGATTCTCCGGCTCGGCCTGCGCCAGCATCAGCGGCGACGACGGATTCTGGTGATTGAAGTCGCGAAAGGCGATCTTGCCGACGCCGAAACGTCGACCTTCATGCAACTGGTCGATACCGTTGTCTTCACTCGCCGCGGTGGCGGCATACGGCAAATTGGCCAACCCAGCGATTGGGCGGAAAACGAAATTCGTATCGCCGATGACAAGGAAGTGCTTTTCCTTCTCGTACCGGTGCGTCCAGATCAGGCCTTCCTGCTCCATCAGACGCGCACAGAAGTTGTAATACGACTCCTGGTACATCACGATGTATTCGAGCGGCTTCTGCGCGGTCCGGATGTCGAACTCGAAATCGGTGAACCCGTGATCCTGGAAAATCTCGGTGAGGATGTCCTGAGCGGTCTTGTTCTGGAAAATCCGGCAGTCGGTCGAACGCGTCAGAAACCAGAACCACGGCGCCACCGTCATTTGATATTGCGTCACCTTGCCCGGGTTGCCGGCCCGGTCGAACGACGTGACGTAGCCGTCGAAGTAGCGAATGCTATCGGCAGCACCTGACGAAACGATGCGTTGCAGCGTCGACTGCCGCGCGCTCTGGTCGAGTCGGATCTTGATCGGTTGACCGATCAGGTGGTCGGGTGTCAGATCATGCTGGTGCGACAGCAAATCGAGGTGGATCTCCGGCAGCCGGTTCACGTGTTCATCGATAACCGCGGTGCTGACCAGCAGCACGTCCGGACCAAGCGGCGAGTCGATCGTCACGTATCGGTTCAGCTGCGTCAGGCGAGCGACGCCACCTGTAGCATTGTTAAGCGCGTCCGCAATAGCGGCGGGCGTCTTGTTCATCAATGAGAAGCCGGTCTGCGCAAGCTGGACAGCACGCTGCACGGTGTCGAGATGACCGGCGACGCCGGCGAGCGGGCCAATCTGGCCTGCCACCGTGGACGCAACCGGCCCGGCAAGGCCGCCAAGCGCGCTCAGCGAGCCCAACAGATTCCCGCCGGAACCGACCGGAACACCGCCATTCGGGGCGAAACTCATTTGAATACCCTTTATTTTCGTCTCAGGTTCTGTCCCCAACTGGCTTACCAGCGCGAGGCCCCGCTAATGTAGGACAAAACGTTTGCGAACGAAAGATGTCTGAAATACTCCTTTGCAATTTCCTTTCTCTCGCATTCGCCCAGGTCGTCTATCAGGCAAGTGGCTGGCTTCCCGGGCAGGGTTCACCGCGTCGCAGCACCGCGCCCGTATCGGCCGAAAACAACACAACTTGCACGAAGCTGGTAACCGGCACATAGGGCGTAAAAAATCGCTCCATCGCGCGACCCAGCCCATCAAGACTGAACCGCAGAAAGCGCTGCTCGTCGATCACGAGCCGAATCTCCAGCCCTTGTACAAAAGCAGAAGCGGGCTTGCCGGGCATCCAACGACGTATGCGAGCGTTTGACAGAGACACCAGGGCATCGAAGCGGCGCCCGGCGTCGGGCGCAAACATCGCAAAACGGGTACACAGCCGCTTGAATTGAGCGAGGCCATCGGCATTCAGCCGTATCGCCTGTGGAACCAGCCAAAACAGCAGCTCCCAAAGCTCCCCCCGACGAAAAACCGGCGCGGGGCTTGCACTCGGCGGAGCCAGCAGCACAATCTCGTCAGCGGAGTCCCCATCCCGTAGCGCCAGCTTCCGCTCGCGCATGCCAACCAGATTGCCATTCGTGCAAGACAAGGTAACGTCGAGTTGGCGCCGCGCGGCGGGATCGACGGGTTGACCGTTGGCGCCCACAAGGGCGAACTCCAAGCCGCGGAGCACCTCTCGGTTCACCGCGACTGCCCGTTCGTGCGGCGCCTCCTGACCTGGCTTGGGCGGTTCGGTGGCCGCCTTCGGCGCACGTCGGGACTCGTCGCGCCAAATCATCCAGTACAGTTCAGGCGCGGCCCCAAGCGCGTGCTGGAACGACTCGAACGGCGGCAGAATCGCGGTGCCTTCGGCGGTCGTTACGCGCACCTGGTCAACCGACCAAACTTCCGTCGTAACCGCTGTTTTGAGCGAAAACGGCTTAAGCGCGTAGTGCGCCAGGCCTGTCTTCGTTTCGATCGGCTCGGCGTTGCTCGAGAACAGGTTAACTTCGGCGCAAGCCAGCGGCACACCTGCGCGTTGTTGCAACTGTCCCGCACGGTCTACCGTTACGAGTCGGTCGCGCGGGATCAAAGTGCACTGGAAATGCGCATCAAGGAGATCACGGAAGTGCGAGTGCATGACGGTGCGCCGCGCGTGTACGTGATGCTTCGCCGGGAAGGCTGGAGAGACAATGGCCAAGCCCCTTCGCAGCGCCAGAGACAGGGCCGGCCAGCAATACCGGGCGCGCATCGTAAAGAGATTGCCCCATTCGTTTGACACGGAGGTAGCACTCCGCGTACACTTCGCGCCGCGGGGTGGAGCAGTCTGGCAGCTCGTCGGGCTCATAACCCGAAGGTCATAGGTTCAAATCCTATCCCCGCAACCAATTTCGAAGCCCGCTCTGCGTCAGCAAGCGGGCTTTTCTCATTCGCCCCGACGATTGCCGCCAGATCGGTAAGCGCAGAATGCCCGGCGTCTTCGACGGCTGTTGTCGCCCCCGGTGCGGTAGACGTAGCGGCCCTGATCAACCCGCTGTCGACAGTCGCAACCCGGCGCTCGGTGGAGCTGTATCCGTTCGGTTTATGAAGGCAGTGCGGCAAACGGGCTTGTACAAAGGCACCGTCCGGCGCTCCTCACTGCATCAACCCCGTCCTGACCTGCGGCATCAAGCTCGCGCTCGCCCCGGCCACCGTCAACGCCCCCGCCAACGACGCCCCGGCCGGCAGCGCCAGCACGGTGCCATCGCCAAGCTGGTTCGCATCGACGACGATCTGGCTCGCCGCGCAGCCGTTCGTCAGCAACTGCACCGGCGAGCCGACGATCGAAGCGAACGTATTCCCCGTCACGCTGAACGAGCACACGTTCCCGTACGCCCGAAACCCCGAATACCCGACTCCCGACACCCGGTTATCGGTCACCGCGACGTCCGACACCGTCCCCGACCACGTATCCAGTTCGATCGCAGCCTGCTGCGTCGGCTGAAGCCCGTTGTTCACGGTCGAGTTCTGGATGTTGGTGACGGTATTGCCCTTGATGACGACATTCGACGCCCCGTATGTCTGCCAGCTGTCTTCCTGCGCGACGAGGATGCCCGCCGCCTTCTGAACGCCGTCGACCGTGTTGTTCGAGATCGTCACGCCCTGCCCGCCGACGACTGAAATGCCGCGCCCCCAAGCGTTGCCCGACACCGCGTTATGGTCGATCAGCACGTTGCTGCTCAGACGGCCGTCGCCGATATAGCTGACCACGGCGATCAGATCGTCGCCGGTGCCGGTCACCGTGTTGTTCTGCACCAGCACGTTGGTCGAACCGTAGGTCGTATGGATGCCGTCGGCGAGCGTCGCCCGCACGGTGTTGTCCACGATCGCGACGCCGCTGCCGCCGAACACGAAGATCCCGGCGCTTGCACCGCCCTGGATCGTCACGCCGAGCACCTGAACGTCCGTGCCCGTCACCTCGACCTTGGTCGACTCGGGCGTCGTGAGGCGCGTCGTGCCGGTGCCGGCCAGCGTCACGCCGACGAGCGTCGAACCGGTGCCGCTCATCACGATCGTCTGGTCGGCCGGATTCGTGGCGGCCAGCGTCGCGCCGTATCCGGAAATCACCGCCTGCGGCACCGTCACCGCGAGCGAATGCCCGACGACGTAACGCCCCGGTGCGATGATCAGGCGCTGGCCGGCCTGCAGGCTGTCGATTGCCTTCTGCAGTGCGTCGGCCTGATCGCTGCCGTCCGTGGCCGGAGCGATCGTCATGTCCGCGATGACAACCGGCTTGGCGCCGTTGACGGGCTGAAGTGTCGCGCCGGCCGTGCTGGACGAACCGGCCGTCGGCACAGCACTGCCGGAATTCGTCGATGAAGTGGATGTGGCCGATGAAGCCGAAGCGCCGGATGCCGCGCCGGCAGGTTCGGCCGGCGATGTCGATGTGCTCGCAACTGTCTGCGGTGCGGGCCCCGCGTTGTCGTCGCCGCCACCGCATGCGGCAAGACCAAGACAGAGCGCGGCAAGCGTTGCCCGATCGACTGTACGCATACGATGTTCCACTAGCCCAAGGTGGCCTCATCGTAAGTACGCCAGGCTACTTTGTAAATAAATAATCTGGCGTGCTTCGCATCAACCGTTCGGTATCCTCTGTCATTCATCGCAGCGTCATCACGACGACATGCGACATGCGCTCGCGCGTCTACGTGACAGTCGAACTGGCGATATGGATTCAGGCAGGCGACGGCGCAAGCCGTCGTGATCGGGAAATATCGTGCAAACCGCACGCAGCCACGCGGCGACAGGCGCCCCGCGCGGCCGCGCCAATACCGCTTTACTGCGTCACTGCATGCTGCACGTCCTTCGACGCATGCCACACGCGGTAGCGCACGTCGAAACCGTCCGGCACGTACACGACGAGCGGCAGACGGCTGTTGTAGCGCAGCAGCTGGCCGTCGCCGCGCACCTGGACGAACCGCTGCTGCGGCGCCTGGCCCGGGCACGCCATCAGCGTCGATGCCGGCCCCTTCACGTCGGTCAGCCGATAGTACGTATAGCCCCAGCCCTTCACGTCCTCGGCGGTCAGCTCGCCGCCGAACCATTGCTGGTTGCAGTCGGTCTGCAGCGTCTTGCCGATCATCAGCTCGACGCGAGCGTCGCCCTCGTTCTCGAGCGCGGGCAGCGCGATCACTGCACGCTGCTGCCCGGCCGCCGGCTGCGGGAACATCTTGATCGACTCGGCCGACACGGCGGGCGCCGATGCGGGCCCGGCCGCGCACGCGGCGGCGGTCGTGACGCAAATGGCGGCCAGGACAGCCCGGATCGCGAATT
Organism: Burkholderia sp. WTPI3; assembly: GCF_021483755.1. NCBI lineage: Bacteria > Pseudomonadati > Pseudomonadota > Betaproteobacteria > Burkholderiales > Burkholderiaceae > Burkholderia > Burkholderia sp. WTPI3. Next base: position 48,850 of record NZ_JAGIXF010000053.1, read on the forward strand.
TCATCGATATGCTCCTCATAAACAAAATAGGCCCCGGATGCTAACACTTTCGTCGCAACGGCTTACGAATCTGTAATTTGACGACACAATTGCAAACAGCCGGCAATCTCCGCGCGCGGTACTTATAGGGGAACCAAGGGAGAACATCATGCTGAAGCTCATTGCTGCCGCCGGCGTCGCCACGTTGCTGGCCGGCTGCGTCGTCGGTCCGGAGGCCGGATACGGCTACGGACAGCCCTACTATTCCGATCCCGGCTATGCGTACGGCCCGTCACCGGTCTACGGCACAGTCAATATCTGGGGCGGTGGCGGCGGCGGACGCGACTGGGACCGCGGACGTCGCGACTACCATCGAGGCGGCTGGGGTCACGGCGGCGGACGTCGCAGCGACTGGAACGAAGGCGGTGGCGGGCGCGGTCATGGCGACGGCGGCGGTCATCGCCACTGAGCCAGGCGGTCCAATTGCAACCGTTTGTATCCGCACGCCGCCTCGCGCGGCGTGCCGTGTAGCGCACGAGAATCTGTATTCGCGAAATGACAAAGGCCCCCGCATCATGCGAGGGCCTTGCTTTTTGTCGTCCTGCGTACCGGCGGCTCGATCGGCGCGTACCACGCCGCGCCGAATCCGGCCATCCTCCCGCTTACCAGCCGGCCGGCTGTGCATAGCCACCCGATACGGGCGCACCGCACACGTACGCACGCTGATAGCGGTCGTAGCAATAGTTCGGGCCGTCGCCCTGATACTGCGCCTGCTGATAGGTCGGATAGTCCGGCTGCTGATACGCCGGTGCCTGGTAGTAGGTCGGCGGCTGATAGGCCGGCGCCTGATACACGGGCGCCTGGTACGCGACGGGCGGATTGATCGCGGACGTCACGATCGCGCCGAGCACCGCGCCGCCGATCAGCGCGCCGATGACGGCGCCGCCATCGCGGCCGTGTGCGGACGCCGGACCCGCCGCGACGAGCGAACCGGCGAGGACACATACTGCGGCAATTTTTTTCATGATGGACTCCCACGCGAAGTGGTACTGGATGCGATGCATTGTGGCGGCACCCGGCCGTAATAGATGCAGCAAGTGGTAACGCGCCATTACGGGTATCACGCACGCCGAAACGCGGCACCGCCGTGCTACGATTTTCGGCATACAGGAGACGCCTTCATGCAGCCCGAAACCGCCCGCCGTTTCGATACCGAATTCGCACCGCGCATCGCGCAGGCAATCGCCGCTTTCTTCGCCGATCACGTCCAGGCCGACGTCATCCCGTACGGCGGACACGGGCAACCGACGCGCGTACGAATCCGCAGCGCACCGCACGAGCATGTGAGCGGCTATGTGCATCCGCTGAACCTCGAGCTGACCTGGGACGGCGACGAGATCGAACGGCTGATGGAGCCCGACGGGCCCGCACGCTTCGAGCACTACCTGGGCGCGCTGCCGAGGAAGCTGAGCGCATGGGAAGGCGCACGCGACATCGATCTGGCATCGCGCACGCAGGCCGACCCGCTGGTGCGGCTCGGCGGCCTCGACTTCGAAGGCTGAGCGCGCGTCGACGGCGGCCGATGCGAGCCGGTGATACACTCGATCGGTCCCGCTTCGGCGCAGTTACCGTGCCGGCCTGGCCATTCACCGCCGCCTCCACCCGTGGGCATGGTTGCGCACGCAACCGGCATCCGGGCGCGCGGACAACCCCACTTTCGCTCCCGTCATGAACGCCGATATCGGCCTGCCGCTTCCGCAACGCTACTGGGCGATCGTCTGCGTCGCACTGGGCATCACGCTCGCCGTACTCGACGGCGCGATCGCTAACGTTGCGCTGCCGACGATCGCGCGCGACCTGCACGCGTCCGACGCCGCATCGATCTGGATCGTCAATGCGTACCAGCTCGCCGTCACGATCACCCTGCTGCCGCTCGCATCGCTCGGCGAGC
>NZ_JAGIXF010000054.1:0-50516 GCF_021483755.1 Burkholderia sp. WTPI3
AAATGTGGAACGATAGGTTCCATTCGGCAGGCCATAGGGCTTGTCGGGTGTCCCGCCTGACATATCCGGTTCCGCGGGCGGTAAATAAGCTGGTCTGTCCAAGGTGCTCGTTTCAGGAAATTCATTCCCTTCGAACATATGCGGGTTGACGTGCTGTTCGACGCCGCGAAACGCAGCGCACATGGCCCGACAGCGACGCACGTCGGCCTCAGCCCACGAGTACACGCAGGGAAAGCTTGCTAGCATCGTCTGCGCTTGCGCAGGCTATGAATCGCGTGAGCAACCACTCCCATTCGCGACACATCCGGACCTATGAAAATTACCTTTATTGGCGGCGGCAACATGGCCGTCGCATTGATCGGCGGGCTAATCAAACGCGACGTCGCACGGAACGACCTCCACGTCATTGATGTGAACGAAGACGCACGCCGCCGCGCGGCGGATCAATTCGCAGTCGCCACAAGCGCTGCCATCGACGCCGCGCTTGCGCGTTACGACGTCGTCGTGCTGGCCGTCAAACCCCAGGCGCTCAAGGTGGTCGCGCAAGCGCTGGCGCCGCACCTCGGCACACAACTGGTCATCAGCATCGCAGCAGGTGTGCGATTGATCGATCTATGTCAATGGCTAGGCGGATACCAGCGCGTGGTACGTGCGATGCCGAACACGCCGGCGTTGGTCGGTATGGGTATGACAGCACTCGCTGCGACGGACGACGTCGATGCGTCGAGCAAGCAGGCGGCAGAGAAAATAGTTGGTGCGGCAGGTGCGCATTTATGGCTCGACGATGAGTCGGATCTTGACGCCGTCACCGCGATCTCGGGCAGCGGACCGGCGTATGTGTTCTATTTCATCGAGGCACTGCAAGAAGCGGCCCATCAACTTGGCCTGAGCGACAAGCAAAGCGCGACGCTTGCTGTCGCGACGTTTCGCGGCGCCGCGCAGCTGGCTGTCGAATCGACCGAACCGGTCAGTGTCTTACGCGAACGTGTCACGTCCAAAGGCGGCACGACCGCTGCCGCGCTCGACGCGTTCGAGGTTCAGCACGTGAAAGAGGCCATCGTCAACGGTGCACTCGCAGCCGCAGCGCGCGCCAGCCAGATTGGCGACGAACTGGGCGCGCAGTAACACCGCCCGGCAGAAAAAAGGATGGCAAGGCCAGTAAAGCCCGATGCCATCCAAAACCTGCCCTGGAGATTACGCAGTTATGCTCCGGTTCCGCGACGCATGACGTCGTGATTGTCTTGACAGGCGCCGCTAGCATAGTAGCCGGCTACACTAGAACTTCGCGCGAATGCCTGCGCGTGCGAGCAACTGATTCGTGCTGCTCGATTGACCTGCCGGGAAGCCATCGTAAATATCGGCGAGCGCGCCTCCCGAGGCCTTCTGATACACGCCCATCAGATAGACGTCGGTGCGTTTGGACAGCGCATAGTCGGCCATCAGATTGAACTGGTTATATTTGGGTCGATTGCCACTTTCCAGATAATTGACCCGCGCCGCAGTGAACGTGTAGCCCGCCGAAAGAGTAGCGGCCGGTGTCACCCGATATTGCCCCCACAGCTCGTAGTTGTCGAAGATCACTGAACTGTTCGTGCCATTGGCTGAACCAAACCGCGTGTTCGTGTAGTCGAGACCGATCAGCGCGCTGCCGATCGCATAGGTGCCTCCCACACCGATCACCTGCATATTCGCGGGCTGACCGACGTAACCGAACGGTCCGTTTGCGCTTGGTGTAGCCTGGTTCGAGACGAAGTTGCCGTCGGCGAACTGTGTCGCGGGTGTCTTCGCCCTCTCGTAGACCGCCGCGAGGTAGACCGGGCCGTTCGTATAGCCGATGCCTGCGGAGAACGTGTTGTTTGCCGTTGCTGATCCGGCCACGCCGCCAAGCGAATACAGTGCTTCGAACTGGAACCCGGCGAAAGCCGGGCTGTTGTACTTGATCGCATTGTTGATGCGAAAGCCATTGTCCGAATTGTCGATGTCGCCGGCGTGCGAGAAATAGGCCCCCCAGTTGCCGTTCATCGTGGTCGGCTGCAAATAGTCCTGAATCGAATCATACTGGCGGCCGAGCGTGAGCGTGCCGAACCTGTCGCTGTCGATCCCGACGTATGCCTGCCGGCCGAACAGCAGACCGCCCTGGCCCAACTTACCCGTGTCGGCATTAAAGCCGTTTTCGAGCTGGAAGATGGTTTTGAACCCGCTCCCCAGGTCTTCGGCCCCCTTCAGGCCCCAGCGGCTGCCTTGTGCGACGCCGCTGACCAGCGCGACGACCGAGCCGTGCCCCGCATTGTTCACGTAGGTGACGCCGTTTTCGACGATACCGTACAGCGTGACGCTGCTTTGTGCATTTGCGGTCAGTGCGAACGTGCCACTCACCGCTACGGCTGCTGCGATCTTCCTCATGAAATCCCCTTTGTCGGTAAATTACCTGCAATCCATACCGCTTATGCGACGTGGGAACGACGGTGCGCACGAGGCGTCGTCATTCCACCGCGTTCCTGAATATATGATATGTACTGCTAATGTATTGATGAAGCGTTTGCCGTGCTTGATAGCCATGCATTACACCATCACGGCATCGAGTAGCGTCTTCTTGCCTGCCCGGTAGGTGTAAAGCGAAATAACGCCGTGGCGCAAATCGCCGTGCTTATCGAACTGCGTCTGGCCAATCACACCGGAATGGTTGGTCTGCGGCATGGCCGCAATGATCTTGCTTGCGCTGGTCGAGTTCGCACGCTTCATCGCATCGACAACGATATAAACCGCGTCATACGAAAACGGTGCGTAGATCAGGATCGGCTGGTGATAGCGTGCTTCGTATTTCTTAACGAAAGTCTCGCCGCCGGGCATTTTCTCCAGCCCGAGGCCCGCTTCGGAGCAAACGATTGAATCGGATGCCGTGCCCGCGAGATCCGCGATTCTTTCGGTACAGACGCCGTCGCCCGCAAGAATCTTCGCCCTGATGCCGAGTTGCCGCGCTTGCTTCGCGAACGGACCCGCCGTTGCGTCCAGGCCGCCGTACATGATCGCATCGGGCGATTCGCCCTTTATCTTCGTCAAAATCGCGCGGAAATCGATGGCCTTGTCGTTGGTTGCATCGTGGGACAGCACCGTGATGCCCAGCGCCTTGGCCCTCTTTGCAAACTCGTCGGCGAGCCCCTGACCGTAAGCGGTTGAATCGTCGACCACCGCCACGCGTTTCACTTTCAGTGATCCGGCGGCGTAGGTGGCGAGCGCGGGTCCTTGTTGTGCATCGGTCGCGACGACACGGTAGGTCGTCTTGAATCCCTGCAGGGTGTACTGCGGGTTCGTCGCCGATGGCGAGATCTGGACGATACCCGCATCGCTGTAGATCTTTGACGCCGGAATCGAGGTGCCCGAATTCATGTGCCCGATCACGGCAACGACCTTATCGTCGGCCAGCTTTTGTGCAACCTGCGTTGCGGTGCGCGGATCTCCCGCGTCGTCCTGCGAATCGAGTGCGAGCGTGACCTTGTTGCCGCCTATGACGAGACCGCTGGCATTGATCTCCTCGATCGCGAGGCGCGCGCCGTTTTCCTGATCCTTGCCGGCGTGAGCACTGTTGCCGGTCAGCGGCGCCGAGAAGCCGATGCGTACGACCTGGTCGGCGAGCGCGCCGGACATATGCGCCGACAGGAGTGTCGCCGTGACGGCGATGAGCAGGGGATGAAGTTTTCTCGTTTCCATGATGTCTCGTTTAAAAGGGAAGAGATCCAGCAGATCGGGACCGCACATGTCATGTCGATACGTCAATTTCGATGTCGGTTCTTCTCCTCCATTCGCGTTGCCAACGGACATCCGCCGTCGCGCTGCAGATGTTCGATAGCGGCGTGTGTGTCGGGCAGGCGTTCGTCCTGGCCGAGCTTGAATTTCGCCTCCAGACGATCGATAGGCAGTTCGAACGCCACGATGTTTGCCACGCGCCGCGCGATGCCCTCGTCGCCGAGTTCGTTGATGCTCCAAGGCTTGTCGCGTCCCTGTTCAAGATGCCGCACGGCGTCGCGCAGGTGCGCGGTCGCGCCGTCCGCGTCCAGCGCGCGCGGGCGGCCGTGGCAGTGGACGACAGAAAAGTTCCAGGTGGGCGCGCTGTCGCGCATGGGGTAGCCTGGGTACCAGGATGACGAGATGTAGCCGTGCTCGCCGACAAAGATCGCCGCCGATTTGGCGCCTTGCAGAACCAAATTTGCGTGTTCGTTGGCCCTTGAAAGATGCGACACGAGCGTGCCGTGCGGACCCCGGGTGCGATCGACCATGAAGATCAAGTGCGAGATAACGAGCGAGTCCGGCGACCTCGTCACGAGCGTTCCGAATACCGTTCGGTCAATAAATTCGTGTACTTCGTGCGTATTTGCCGGGGCGAAGGCTGGCTTGGAGTACATGGCAGGGCCTTATTGAATGGGGGACGCGAGTTGCGTGCGCAGCCACGAGCTGGTGTCGTCGAGCGCCGTGTTGCTCACTGCTGAAATCGATACCGCTTCGAGGAAGCTGTGAACGGTGCCGGGATAAACAACCTCTGTGACGTCTGTCTGCGCATCCCTTAGCCGCTCGGCCATGCGCAGGTTTTCATCGCGCAGGACGTCGAGATCGGTGATCGTGAAGAAGCTTGGCGGCAGGTTGGCAAGGTCGGCGAGGATCGGTGCGGCCAGCGGGTCGCGAGTGTCCTGGTTGTCGCGCAGATAGTTGCTCCAGAACTGCCTCATTTCGTGCGAAGACAGCAGGTAGCGCCCATCGCCAAACGCTTCGTACGATTGATAGGCGGGGGAGGGATCGAACGCGCCGTAGTTGATCACGAGCGCGCGCAGCAGATTGCCTTTGCCGATGTCCCGCAGCCGAAGCGCGCTTGCCATCGCGAGATTTGCGCCTGCCGAGTCGCCGCCGATGGCCAGACGGCGCACATCGACGCCTGGCAGCGCACCCGGCTGCGCGAGCCACTGGATCACCTGCACCACCTGATCGATAGCGACCGGGAACCGGTGCTCGGGCGCGAGCGCATAGTCGACGCCGATCACGACGACGCCGGCGCGCGCCGCGTATTCACGCATCAGGCGGTCATGAGTGTCGAGGCTGAACATCATCCAGCCGCCGCCGTGCAGATAGACGAAAGCCGGCAGGTCGCCGTCGAGCGGCGGGCGCAGCACGCGCATATGAACGCTCGTACCCGCATGGGGCATGGGCACATCGATTTCGTCGACGTGCGCCATGGCCGGGCCGCCTGCGGCCCACGGCGCCCGGACTTGCTCTGCAATGGCACGGCGAGTGACGAGCGGTAACGTGTCCAGGTCCGGTTGCCGCGCGTAAGCCGCTGTGACGGTGTCGACGAAACGGCGGATACCGGGTTCCAGCGGATCGACGCAGACTGTGATGGAGGGTACGGTCATGGGTTGGGCAAGATTGGGTTGATTCAAAGGCGATGCATGTCAGAGGCTGCGGACGCTGAAATATAGACAGCCAGTATTCGGCCCGTATGATAGAGTGGGTCGATTAACATAGCGATCGGGTCATTCATGCGCAGCATCGAATCGAGCGACTATCAGGACGTACCGCGCCCTGTCGCGGCAATGGCGGTCGAGTACCGCAGCGGCAGCCGCGATGGCCGGCACAAGCACCGCAGGGCGCAGTTGCTTTACTCAACTACGGGTGTGCTGACCGTGGTGACCGACGAGGGGACGTGGACCGTACCGCCGCAACGTGCGGTCTGGTTGCCGGGCGGCGTCGAGCATGAAGTCATCTTTCGTGGGGACGTCTCGTTCCGCACGTTGTATATCGAGCCACTTGCCGTGAGTCAGCCGTTGCCGCTGCGTTGCAAGGTGATCAAGGTATCGGAATTACTGCGCACCTTGATTCTCGAAGCCATGCTGGTGCCGACCGAATACGAGTTGGGCGGACGCGACGAGCGTCTGATGCTTCTGATCCTCGACGAGATCGTGCGTTTGCCGACCGCACCGTTGCACATGCGGATGCCCACCGATGAGAGGCTGCTACGCGTGTGCCGCGCGCTCGTCGCAGCGCCCGACGATATGCGCGATCTCGACGAATGGGCTGCTCTCGCGAACATGTCGCGGCGCACGTTCACGCGCACGTTCCGGAACGAAACGGGACTGAGCTTTTCGGACTGGCGCCAGCAGGCGCGGATCTTCGAGGCGCTGGCGCTGCTAGCGACGGGGAAGTCGGTCACGGCGACGGCGCTTGAAGTCGGCTACGGCAGCGTGAGTGCGTTCACGGCGATGTTCCGCCGCAGCTTCGGCGTTGCGCCCACGGCGTATTTGAATGAGCGCATGGACTAGGCCGATCCTTTGTCGCTCCAGGGTTAGGGCGCGTGGCGAGCGTTCAGCGCCATGGGGGTACGCGCGCAAACTTGTTTCTCAATCGGGACTCGCACACCTGTTGTCCAATGACTCGCACCGAGTCTGAAGCGGCCATTCAAACGAAAATTATGAATGACCGAATGTGGCCGAACCCGGAAGTTCGGCCAGCATCCGTCAGTCACCAGCTCGGCCTCGACGCGGCGATTTGTCCGCTTCGACTTATCGCGATGCGGGCGGCAGGAGTTTCTGGTCTATGAAAGACTGGAGCGCGTCGCAAAATGCGTCTCGGGTGTCGACGGCCGCATTGAATCCTGCTTTGCGAAGCTTGATGGTGCTGACGAAAGCAACCGGGCCCGCCGGTGCGCCGTATGCAAACGCAAAGTCGGCGTGCTGATCGCCCTGTCCGACGAACGCCTGAAGATCGCCGCTCGCAAGGCCGTACTTCTCGACGATCTTCGCCCACACGTCGGCATTGTCCCGAATGTATTGCGCAACGCTCACAGGTTCATCGGCTCCGACTTTCACGCCCAGCGTCTTCGCCATCGCGGGCCAAACGCTCCGCCATTCGAAGACATCTCCGTTGGTGACATTGAAGATCTCGTTTGCCGCCTGCCGGGATTGCGCAGCCCACACCATCACCTGGCCGACGAGGTCGGCGTCTGCCATTTCCCAGACGAACGATGGGCCACCCGGAAAGCCGAATGCTTCGCCCTTTTCGCGGCGGATAGCCGCGTAGACGCCGATGGCAGGCAGCACGTTGAGGGCGCCAGCCGTCTTCCCGGTGACAAGTTGAGGACGTAGCGCGGTGTAGGTGAAGCCGTGCTTTTCCCCTGCGTCGCGGAGATAGTCCTGTTGGTCGAAGAAGAAGTTTGCGTGATTGTCGCGTGGGTCGCTCTCACGCGCGGGAATAGCGATAGGGTGAAGGTGCACGCCGTATGCCTTTGTCCCCTGCAGGATAGACACGTGCTTGAGCGTCGACTTCCCTGCAACGAGAGGTTCGATCACGTTGCGCAGCATCGCGTTGTTGATCTCGATCTGCGCTGGGTTCGACCAGCCGCTCACCAGATCTTCCGCGTTCTCGTAGATCGCCGCATAGGCAACGTGCGTGACGCCGTCGAGCGCGAACAGCGCTTCACGGGCGGCGTTCTCATTGCGCAAGTCCACCGGGATAAATTCGAAGTCGCGACCGCTCGGCAGTTTCGGCTTGCGTCTGGAAATGCCTACGACATCCCAACCTGCAGAGAGGAAGCCTTCGATAGCGGCTACGCCAATGAGTCCGCTTGCACCCGCCACCAGCACCTTGTTGCTCGTGTTCATTCCGTTGCTCCGATTCGATCGTTCATGTACTCGCTCAAGCTTTCGCACCGCATATCGCGCGCTATGTTTGAGTGACTTTCCGACATCCGGTCGGTTAAACGAAATTTAGTCTTGAGCCGGAGTTGGCAGTAGCAGGCGGCACGGAATTCTGGTTATTCCATTGAGCAATGGGTTTGGCCGATACGACTTGCTATGACGCCCGAGCGAGCGTCTCTTCCACGAAATCGACGAATGCGCGTGCTTTCGCCGTCACCAGCCGCCCTGACGGGAAGACGGCCCACAGATCGAGCGCGGGCAAAGTCCAGTCGGTCAAAACGGCTTTGACCCTGCCCGACGCCAGATCGGGAGAAAACATCCAGCGCGACGCAACGGCAAGCCCCATTCCGCTGAGGACCGCCGTCCGTATTCCTTCGGCCGCGCTCACGCGTAGGCGTCCTGATACCGTCACGTCCACGTCGTCACCGTTCCTGCTGAACGTCCATGATTCTCCACCGCCGTGCTGGGAATAAACGATTGCTTGATGCTGGATCAGGTCGGCGGGCGTCGTGGGCACGCCGGCACGCCCGAAATATTCGGGCGTGCCGACGACGAGCCGCGGGCTCCGCCCGATGCGCCGCGCCGTCATGGTGGAATCGGCCAGCGATCCCATCCGCAAAGCCAGGTCCAGGCCTTCTTCCAGCAGATCGATGTTGCGATCGTCGAGCCTCAGGTCAATTTCCAGCTGCGGATGCCGGCTCATGAGGGCATCCAGTGCCGGTAGCACGTGAAGACACGCGAACGTCACCGCCGCGCTCACGCGCAGCGTGCCTGATACGCTTTCGGACGCATCGCGAACGAGCTGCTCCGCCTCGTCGGCCTCCCTGATCGCGCGCTTCGCGCGCTCATAGAAACGCTGGCCGGCATCCGTCATCGTCAGACCTCGCGTCGAGCGCAAGATGAGCCGCGTACCCAGGCGCTCTTCGAGCTGCGCAACGGCCTTCGAAATGGCGGGCTGCCCGACATTCATCCGCTTTGCGGCCGCCGAAAACGATCCTGCCTCGGCGACGCTCACGAAAATTTCCATTGCAGCCAGTCGATCCATACTGGGCTTCCCTCACATGTTTCGCGGTAGTCACTTCGCAGCCAGCGGCATGCGCAACGACTAGTCAGTCGCCGAAAAATTCGATCGCCTGCCCGTTCAGCCGGGGATGATCGACGACCATGCCGAGGCAGTGCCCGCTTTCATAGTCGAACGCGATCACGCCATCCTGCGCGGTGCAATACAGATGACCGTCCGGTCCGAACCGCAATCCGCGCGGACGGCGAAACGGGACGTTGTCCGGAGCAGAGAACACCCGCACCAGTGCTCCGCCGTCTGCGTCGTATTCTCTAACAGATGTTATGGCTGCGGGTGAGCCGAACGGAAACTCGCTCGACACCAGAATATTACCCTGAGGGGCGATAGCGAGATCCAGTGGACTCATTGTGTCGTCGGCTGCGAATGCCCCGATCTGTCGCATGCTGCCTGGCGCGAACCGCAGAATCGCATTTTCGCCGCGTCCGTCCGGTCCGACACCAGACGCGAGGAACAGCGCGCCATCGCTGGCGAACGCGAAGCCGCGAGGAAACGGGACAACGCCCGGCTGCAGTATGGGCGTGCCAATCCCGTCGAGATCGGGCGGGAACGCGGCAATGGTTCTTTCTGTGCGCAGTCCCACGTAGTAGCGTTCGTCCGGACCAAGATTGCCGCCGCCGGCATTCAGGTTCTGGATATGGCACGTGTCGTACTGAACTTCGCCTCGCGGGTCAAGCGCGACAATGCGGTCGTCGCCGCTGTTCACGTAAAGTAACTGGCGGTTCGCGTTCACGCGAAGTCCACGCGGATCGACAATACGCAAGTCGTTGCTGAAAGCGCCTTGCGCCGCTCCATCGATCGAGAACGCCAGAAGCTGACCGTATCCATCGCCGTTCGCGCCGCTGGCACTCGTCACCAGTATCTTCATGTCGCTGCTCCTGTTGCACACTGACCGCCTTAATTGCCGCTCAGCGCGCGACGAACATGGTGTGTCGACGGCGGACAATCGACCCTGCACCGTTACATGACCCGACGCGCCGATCATGCCCGGATGTCCCGCTTCGCGGCAGACGCGCGTCGGGCATAACTGACATTCCGCCGGGGCATGGCGGTCCGGTCGTGGATCAGGAGATGCCCGCGCAGAATGACTGTTATCGCTGGCAGCCGTCTTCCGCACCGCCACCCCGGCGGCCATGATTCGCTCATCCAGAACGCCCACCAGAGGGATGAACGAATGAACAAGCTCTTCAGTCGTATCCATGTCGGACCTTTCGAACTCAATCACCGTGTCGTTCTCGCTCCGCTCACGCGCATGCGTACCGAAGCAGGTAATGTCCCTGGCGATCTGATGGTCGACTACTACGCGCAGCGAGCCTCCGAGGGCGGCCTGCTGATTACCGATGCAACGGCTGTCTCGCCGCTTGGCATCGCGTATGTCGACGCGCCGGGCATCTACACGCAAGCGCAGGTGGAAGGCTGGAAACGTGTGATCGATGCAGTGCATGCAAAAGGCGCTCGCATCTTCCTGCAGATGTGGCATGCCGGACGCCAGGCGCATCCGGCCAACACGGGCGGCGTCACGCCCGTTGCCCCGTCCGCGTTACGCTCGCTCGAACACGCAGCCATTCGCGATGTGGACGGCAACATTATCGAAGCCGAGCTGGTTATGCCGCGTGCGCTTGAACTGAACGAAATCACGGGCATCGTGGAGCAGTTTCGCCGCGGCGCCACGCGGGCGAAAGAAGCAGGCTTCGACGGTGTCGAGTTGCACGGCGCAAACGGATATCTCTTCGAGCAGTTCCTTCTTGACGGCACGAACCATCGCACGGACGCATATGGCGGTCCGATCGAAAACCGTGCGCGATTCCTGTTCGAAACGCTCGATGCCGTTGTCTCCGTGTGGGGTCCAGGACGCGTTGCTCTGCGCCTGTCGCCAAGCGGCACGTACGGCACGATGTCCGACAGCGACCCGCATGCCACGTTCGGCCGTGTGGCAGAGCGTCTGAACAGCTATGACCTCGCCTGGCTGCACGTCATCGAGCCGCGCGTTCGCGGCATCGTCGATCAGGAAACGAGCGACCTGGACGTGACATCGAAGAACATGCGGCGCATCTACAAAGGCACGATTATCGCCGCCGGTGGTTTCACGGGCGAAAGCGCCGAGCAGATTGTCGCCAACGGGCATGCGGACCTCGTCGCATTCGGACGCATGTTCATTTCGAATCCCGACCTGCCCGAGCGTCTGCGCGCCGGCAAGCCGCTCACCCGCTACGACCGCTCGACGTTCTACGGAGGCGGTGCACGCGGTTACACGGACTATGCCTTTCATTCCGGGGAGACAACCCGTAGTGACGTTCCATGACGCGCAGGCCAAAACAGGTGGAAGTGCCGCTTTGGCCGACTCAACGACGCATGAAACACACACAAAGCACCGTGTTATTCCATTCCGGAAGGACAGCACCATGAATCGACTTGAAAACGAGACTGCCGTTATCACGGGCGGTAGCAGCGGTATCGGCCTCGCCACCGCGCAGCGGTTTGTCGACGAGGGCGCTTATGTGCTCATCGTCGGCCGGCGGCAGTAGGAACTCGACAAAGCCGTGCAGCAGATTGGTCGCAACGTGACAGCCGTGCAGGCCGACGTGACGAAGCTCGATGACCTGGATCGCCTGTTTCGGCTCGTCAAGGAGCGGCGCGGCAAAATCGACGCACTTTTCGCCAATTCAGGTTCGATCGAACACCGGACACTCGATGAGATCACGCCCGCGCACTACGACGCCACGTTCGACGTAAACGTACGCGGACTCATTTTTACCGTGCAAAAGGCGCTGCCGCTAATGGCCGAGGGGAGCAGCATGATCCTCACCAGCTCGATTGCAGGCATCAAAGGCCTGCAGGCTCACGACACCTACAGCGCAGCGAAGGCCGCCGTTCGCTCGCTGGCGCGGACATGGACCGTCGAATTCAAGGGCCGAGGTATCCGTGTCAATGCGATAAGCCCGGGTGCCATCGACACACCGATCATCGACAGTCAGGTTTCTTCCGCGGCTGAAGCAGACGAATTGCGGGCAAAGTACGCCGCCGCGACACCGCTGGGTCGCATCGGCCGTATTGTTCCTCGCGTCCGGCGACAGCAGCTTCGTCGCCGGCACGGAGCTGTTCGTCGACGGCGGCATTGCACAGGTATAACCCGCCAGTCTGGCGGATAGTGTGGCGGCACTAGATGGCCGGCGCCGCAAGCAGGTTGGGGGCGCCGCCGCAGGTGATGGGAACGGGGATATTCTGCGGCGCCGAGGTCGCGGGTTCATTCCAGCGAGGAATGGCAGTTATCGACACAGCCTGTCTTCCTGTTGCGCACATTGCGCCTCATCATCTGCTCACCGTCAACCAACGAGGAGCAGACGATGACTTCCTTCGAATCTTTCACGATTGACACCGCACCTGCAGAGTCGAAGCCGACCCTTGAAGACGCGAAGCGTACCTTCGGTTTTGTGCCGAATCTCCAGGCGCACATGGCCGAATCACCGGAACTGCTCGCCGGCTATACGGCGCTATGGGATCTCTTTGCGAAAAGCACGCTCACGCCTCACGAGCAGCAGGTCGTCTATCTGACGTCGATCTTCGAAAACGACTGCCACTACTGCATGGCGGGCCACAGCACGCTCGCAAAGATGATCGGGATGGAGCCTGCAGTGGTCGCAGCGCTTCGCGCGGGCACGGCTTTGCCGGACACGAAGCTGGAGGCGCTCCATCGCTTCACGACGATAGTGGTGCGCGAACGTGGGTTCGTTCCGGACGCGGAAGTGGACTCCTTCCTCGCGGCCGGTTATACGCGCCGCAATGTGCTTGAGGTGGTTCTCGGTGTCGCGACCAAGGTCATGAGCAACTACACGAATCACATCGTCCATACACCATACGACGCTTTCATGAAGGGCAACGAGTGGACGAAGCCCGACCACGTGTCTGGCAAGCAGTCTGCCGCGTAAGCAGGACGCGCCGCAGCGTGCGGCGCTTCGATTTTTAAAGGGCATCTCATGAACAATCGGACCTTCCTGATCACCGGCGCGACCAAAGGCATCGGCCGTGCGTTAAGCGAGCGGCTAGCGCGCGCGGGCCATCGCGTCGTCGGACTGGCACGCCAGAACGCTGCGTACCCCGGCGAACTTGTCTGTGTCGATCTGGCTGACCGCGATGCCACCGACGCAATTCTCACGGACCTGACACAGCGTTACCGCTTCGACGGTGTCGTCAACAACGTCGGTCTCGTCAAGCCTCAGCGTCTCGGCGAGATTGACCTGAGCGGACTCGATGACGTGCTCGCGGTCAATCTGCATCCTGCCGTTCAGACCGCTCAGGCGTTGCTTCCTGGCATGCGCTCGCAGGGTTGGGGCCGGATCGTCAACATCTCGAGCCTGACGATTCTTGGCATGACGCAACGCACGGCTTACGCGGCAGCGAAGGCGGCGCTGGTGAGCTTCGCGCGGTCATGGGCGCTTGAATTGGCTGACAGCGGCATTACGGTAAATGCCGTTGCACCCGGGCCGACTGAGACCGAACTGTTCCGGTCGAACAATGCACCGGGCAGTGAGGGCGAACGGCGCTACCTGTCTGCCGTTCCCATGGGACGATTCGGCAAGCCCGAAGAAATCGCGGCGACGGTAGAGTTCCTGCTGTCGGCTGAGGCCGCGTTCATGACCGGACAAACGCTGTACGTGGATGGCGGCGCATCAATTGGCAAGATTGGTTTCTAACCGAGTGCCCATGCAATATCGGGAATGGATTGCAGCCCACTACGCGAGGGCCGTTCGATCAGGATATCTTTGAAGGAGGACAACGTCTCGTTCGGGGCATCATCAGGCAACGGATGTCCGCCGGATAGTCCTTAAGAGATGGTTTCAAAAGAGCCCGAGGGGCTGTTATCTTTTTCAGGCATCCTGATAACCTTGGCCGTCGTGAACGACGGGTCAAGGAGATAGGTAAGCCAATCATTGATGACGAACTGTGGGCACTGATCGAACCACTGCTATCTCCGCCAAAGCCGCGCCGCTTCAAGTATCCCGGTCGCAAGCCAGTAGCGGACCGAGCGGCTTTGACGAGCATCCTATTTGTGCTGAAGACGGGCATTCGTTGGCGCGACTAACCGTCCGAAATGGGATGCGGCTCAGGCGTAAGTTGTTGGCGCAGGCTGTGCGATTGGCAGCAAGCCGGCCTATGGGATCGACTGCTCGCAGTGCTGCTGGCGAAACTGCGAGCGGCCGAGAAGATCGACCTTTCCCGCGTGGTCGTCGACTCATCGCCGATTCGTGCGGTTGGGGTGGGCGAAAAACTGGCCCGAACTCCACCGACCGAGCGCGACCCGGTTCGACGCACCACATCGCTACCGACGCCAACCGAACGCCGATCGCGGCAATCCTGACCGGCGCCAATCGTAACGACGTCACCCAACTGGTTCCGCTGATCGAGGCCATCGTGCCGATCGGTGGCGTGCGTGGACGGCCTCTGAGCCGTCCTGCCCGCATCTACGCCGACCGTGGTTACGACCACGACAAATACCGGCGCATCCTTATCGAGCGCAACATCCCCACCAGCGTCGCGCGGCGCGGTCACCCGCACGGCAGTGGCCTTGGAAAAGTCCGTTGGGTCGTCGAACGTACTCATGCGTGGCTGCATAATTTCCGCCGTCTACGTATTCGCTTTGAACGTCACGCCGACATTCACGAAGTGTTCCTCAAACTCGATTGTTGCCTGATCTGCTGGAATACTCTGCGGCGAGTCCAACCGTCTTTATGAAACCATCTCTAAGTCGCCATACGGATCGCTCGTCAAACCGGCACATTCGGCACCGACTTCTTGTTGCGAAGATTTACACGCAGGCTGTTCAATACCGGCGTAGCGTGTGATGAGGCGACGGCAACGAGCGCGGACAGAATGGCTTTTCCCGGTCGAGTTGCAGACGGTCAGACGTACCAGGCCGCGGCGGCATGAACGGCGCCTCATGGCCGAACGCCGACATTCCTCCCCGGCACCCCCCGGAATTCCGCAATGAACCAAAAAAAATGGCGCCGCAGGCATGCAGCCTGCGGCGCCATTGCGTGCCGCCACGACGGGCCCGGCCCGCCGCAGCGCGACAGCATGCTTACAACTGCACGGTGTCGGCGACTTCCTTGAAGTCTTCGATCTGGTCGAAGTTCATGTACTGGTAGATCTTGTCGCCGTTGGCGGTGAGCACGCCCATGTCGGCCATGTACTCTTCCTTGGTCGGGATCTTGCCCAGACGCGAGCAGATCGCCGCCAGTTCCGCCGAGCCGAGGTACACGTTCGTGTTCTTGCCCAGGCGGTTCGGGAAGTTGCGGGTCGACGTCGACATCACCGTCGCGCCTTCTCGCACCTGTGCCTGGTTACCCATGCACAGCGAGCAGCCCGGCATTTCAGTACGTGCGCCGGCCGTGCCGAACACGCCGTAGTGACCTTCTTCCGTCAGCTGCTTCTGGTCCATCTTGGTCGGCGGCGCGACCCACAGCTTGACCGGAATGTCGCGCTTGCCCTCCAGCAGCTTCGACGCGGCACGGAAGTGACCGATGTTGGTCATGCACGAGCCGATGAACACTTCGTCGATCTTGGCGCCGGCGACGTCGGACAGCGTCTTCACGTCGTCCGGGTCGTTCGGGCATGCAACGATCGGCTCGTGGATGTCCGCGAGGTCGATCTCGATGACGGCCGCGTACTCGGCGTCCGCGTCCGGCGACAGCAGTTGCGGATCGGCCAGCCACTGTTCCATCGCGGCAATACGACGCTGCAGGCTGCGCGGATCCTGGTAGCCCTGCGCGATCATCCACTTGAGCAGCGTGATGTTGCTGTTCAGGTATTCGATGATCGGTTCCTTGTTCAGGCGCACCGAGCAACCGGCGGCCGAACGTTCCGCGGAGGCATCCGACAGTTCGAACGCTTGCTCGACCTTCAGGTCGGGCAGGCCTTCGATTTCGAGAATGCGGCCCGAGAAGATGTTCTTCTTGCCTTGCTTCGCCACCGTCAGCATGCCCTGCTTGATCGCGTACAGCGGAATCGCATTGACCAGGTCGCGCAGCGTGACGCCCGGCTGCATCTTGCCTTTGAAGCGGACCAGCACCGATTCCGGCATGTCCAGCGGCATCGTGCCGGTGGCGGCCGCGAAGGCGACCAGGCCCGAGCCTGCCGGGAAGCTGATGCCGATCGGGAAGCGCGTGTGCGAGTCGCCGCCGGTGCCGACGGTGTCGGGCAGCAGCATGCGGTTCAGCCACGAGTGGATCACGCCGTCGCCCGGACGCAGCGCGATGCCGCCACGCGTGCTGATGAAGTTCGGCAGCGTCTGGTGCGTCTTCACGTCGACCGGCTTCGGATAAGCGGCGGTGTGGCAGAACGACTGCATCACGAGGTCGGCCGAGAAGCCGAGGCACGCCAGATCCTTCAGTTCGTCGCGGGTCATCGGACCGGTGGTGTCCTGCGAGCCGACCGAGGTCATCTTCGGTTCGCAGTACGTGCCCGGGCGCACGCCCTGGCCTTCCGGCAGACCGCATGCGCGGCCGACCATCTTCTGTGCGAGCGAGAAGCCCTTGCCGCTGTCGGCCGGCTGGTGCGGCAGGCGGAACAGTGTCGACGGCGCGAGGCCCAGTGCTTCACGCGCCTTCGCGGTCAGGCCGCGGCCGATGATCAGCGGAATGCGGCCGCCGGCGCGCACTTCGTCGAACAGCACGTCGGACTTGACCTGGAATTCGGCGATTACCTTGCCATCCTTCAGCGCCTTGCCTTCGTACGGGCGCAGTTCGACCACGTCGCCCATTTCCATCTGCGACACGTCGAGTTCGATCGGCAGCGCGCCGGCATCTTCCATCGTGTTGTAGAAGATCGGAGCGATCTTGCCGCCGAGGCACACGCCGCCGAAGCGCTTGTTCGGGACGAACGGGATGTCTTCGCCGGTGAACCACAGTACCGAGTTGGTGGCCGACTTGCGCGAGGAGCCGGTGCCGACCACGTCGCCCACGTACGCGACCAGATGCCCCTTTTCCTTCAGCGATTCGATGAACTTGACCGGGCCGCGCTTGCCGTCTTCTTCCGGCGTGATGCCGGGGCGCGCGTTCTTCAGCATCGCGAGCGCGTGCATCGGGATGTCCGGGCGGGTGGTTGCGTCCGGTGCCGGCGACAGGTCGTCGGTGTTGGTTTCGCCCGTGACCTTGAACACGGTGATGGTCAGGCTTTCCGGCACTTCCGGACGGCTCGTGAACCATTCGGCGTCGGCCCAGCTCTGCAGCACGGCCTTCGCGTGCGCGTTGCCCTTGTCGGCGAGTTCCTTCACGTCATGGAACTGGTCGAACATCAGCAGGGTTTTCTTCAGCGCGTCGGCGGCGACCGCCGCGACGGCTTCGTCGGACAGGAGTTCGATCAGCGGCTGAATGTTGTAACCGCCGAGCATCGTGCCGAGCAGTTCGGTCGCGCGTTCGCGCGAGATCAGCGGGCAGGCGGTCTCGCCCTTCGCGACGGCGGCCAGGAAGCCGGCCTTCACGCGCGCGGCTTCGTCGACGCCTGCGGGCACGCGGTGGGTGATCAGGTCGAGCAGCGTCTGCTCTTCGCCTGCGGGCGGGTTCGCCAGCAGTTCGACCAGTTCGGCGGTCTGCTGAGCCGTCAGCGGCAGGGGGGGAATACCGAGCGCGGCGCGGGCGGCCACGTGAGCACGAAAGTTTTCAAGCATGGGGGGACCTGCTGAGATTGCGTTTCAGGGGAAGGGCTTTCCAGGCACGCCGAGGCTGTTCCGGACACGACTTCACTGCTTTGACCGGGATTCTAATCGCAATATGGTGAAGCGTCAAATGTCTTATGTCTTATATAAGACTTGATGGCGGGACACAGGAAATCGGCGTGTTCCTTGCGGGACGGCCCGGGCGGTTTGCGGGAGCGCGTTGGCACATAAGGGGACAGATTTGCTGCGGCGATGGCGCAC
This sequence comes from Burkholderia sp. WTPI3, assembly GCF_021483755.1. Taxonomy (NCBI): domain Bacteria; kingdom Pseudomonadati; phylum Pseudomonadota; class Betaproteobacteria; order Burkholderiales; family Burkholderiaceae; genus Burkholderia; species Burkholderia sp. WTPI3. The sequence continues at coordinate 17,669 of NZ_JAGIXF010000054.1, forward strand.
AGAACCCGGCGCGGTTCGCGGCACGTAGCCGACAGGTTGTCGTGCGATGGTTGTCGGGGCGAGGGCGGGCGGCCTGTCCGTCATTGCGACATACGGTACGCGGTTGTCGTGTGTCTGCGGACGTGACACGATACCGAGCTCGGCGATCGGCGCGTTTGCGCCATTGCGTTTGGAGGAGCGGAGGAACGATGCTGTCCTGGCGACTACGTTGGTACGTACTGGCGACATCCCGCGCGCTGCATCGGCATTGGCAGGCGCTATTCCTGTCCGCGTTGCTGTTGCTGCCCGCGATGCCCGTGTTTGCGCAAACCCGCCTGCTGGGCGCGCCGGTGCTTGCCGTGCTGGCGCCCGCACACGGGATCGAATGGCGGTTCGCATGGGTGCACCTGCTCGAGGCCGTCGGCGTGCTATGGGTGCTGGCGCAGCGTGCGGCCGTCGCCGGCGGCCCGTTTGCCGTTTACCTCAAGTCGCTGCCGACGTCCGAAGGGCGTCGCCGTGCCGTCGATGCCGCCGTCGTGCTGATCGCGAGTACACCGCTCCTGGTGCCCGTGCTGGCCGCGACGATCGCGCTGGCGTTCTTGCCGCAGCAACTGTCCAACTATCTGTACGTGCTCGATTTGCTGCTGATTACGCTCGGCGCGCAGTTGATGGCGCTGTCGCGGGATCCGCGCAACGGGCCTGCGCTGATCGTCGCCAATTTCCTCCTGATCGCCGGTCTGGAGGCGGATGGCGCATTGCGGGCCACGTCGCTGACCATTGCGTTGGCGGTTGCGGCGTTCGCGGTGGCCCGCGTGCCGACGGCGTCGCCCCGGCGTGCATGCCGTCGAGTGCTTACGCGGGGTGCGCCCGGCGACTCGCTCGCCCGTTCGGGTTTCGTCATGCCGCCGTGGGTCAGGCTTCAGGCCGGCATCATCCGGCATGGCGCCGCTGCCAACCTCGGCAGATGCGCGATGATGGGCGCGGCCGCCGCGTCGGCGTGTTTTCTGTACGGAATCTGGGATTTCGACGCACGTGTCGTGCCGTTGACGCTGATCTCGCAAGCGGCCATCGCGTCGATCGCCGCGACGACCTTTCGCGATCTGCGCACGGCCCACGCTCAGGCCGCCGCGTTCATGCGGTCGCTGCCCCGTGCGGGGGCCGCACAGGTTGGCGCCGATGTACTGACCGTCGCGGTGCTGGCATTGCCATTTGCGGCCGTGGGGCCGATGATGCTGGCGGCGCACGGCGTGCTGTCGCTCCCGCGCGCTGCGTCGGTCCTGTTAACCGGGGCCCCGCTGTTGCCGTTGCTGCGGTTGCCGCAGTGCCATCTGCCGCGGCAAGCGGTCTTGCTCGGCGCGACACTGGCTGCAGTGTGGGTCGCCGTGATGTGGCCCATCTTCATCTGACGATACATCATGCTTCGATTCGAAAACCTCTCGAAACGCTACGGCCAACGTGTCATTTTCCATGGACTGCACCACGATCTCGGCGCAGGGTGCGTCGCGCTCTGCGACGAAAACGGTAGCGGCAAGACCACGTTGCTCGGCATCCTTGCCGGCACGGTCGACGCCGATGAAGGCGAGGTCTGGCTCGACGGGCATTCGCTGCGCGCCGCGCCGCTGAAGGCGAAATCGGCGCTCGCCTATGTGCCTGACGACTGCATGGCGTACCCGTTCCAGACCGGACGGGCGTTTCTCGAACTGGTCGCGTCGGCCAAAAAGACGGTTGTCGACGACAGGACGCTGGATCTCGCGCATCGGTTCGGACTCGCGCCGCATCTCGACAAGCGTTTCGAACAGATGTCGCTCGGCACGCGCAAGAAGATATTTCTGACCGCGGTCTTGCTGGGCGAGCCGGCCGTCGTCATTGCCGACGAGCCCGGCAATGGGCTGGATGCCGGTGCGCGTGCCGTGCTGATCGACCTGTTCAAAACGTTGTCGAAGAATCGCGTGGTGTTTTTCTCGAGCCACGATCCGCAATTGGCTCAAGCCTGCGGCGCCAGACAAATCGGTTTTGCGGAGCTTGGCATGTCGGTGTGAGGGGAAGGCGATCGGCCGCCGCCCGATGCGAGCGAATCACCCGCCCGTCACCGGTGGAAAGAACGCCACTTCGCTGTCCTCCCGCACGACGAACCCGCCTGTCACCATTTCGAGATTCACGGCCACGCGAACGGGGCGGTCCATCCGCAGCGCTTCCCCGCTGCGCGCGTCGCGCGCGGCGAGTCTGCCGCGCAACGCGTCGACGGTGAGTTCCCGAGCATCGATCTCGACGATTTCCTCGTCGGTATGCAACTGTTCGCGAATGCTTGCAAAGTATTTGATCGTCAGTTTCATGGCGAAGTCCGGAGCCTGATCGACGGAGTCGGAGAAAGCGGCGGAGGCAGAAGGAACACGGCCTGCAGGTTCAGCCCCATCGCCGCATCGCCTGATCGTCGTGCGCCTTCGGCTCGACCCAGCCGGCCACGCCGTCGTGCCGGATCTCCTTCTTCCAGAACGGCGCGTGCGTCTTCAGGAAGTCCATCAGAAACTCGCACGCGTCGAACGCCGATGCGCGATGCGCGGCGGCCACCACGACGATGACTACCGCGTGACCGAGCGGAATGCGCCCGACGCGGTGCACGATCTTCACCGCTTCGAGCCGCCAGCGTGCGCTGGCTTCCTCGACGATGCTCCATAGCGCCTGCTCGGTCATCGTCGGGTAGTGCTCGACTTCGAGTGCGATCACATCGTCGACGTCGCCTTCGTTGCGCACGACGCCGAGGAAGTTCACGACCGCGCCGACATTCGGATTGCGAACGATCGGCGCGAGCTCGGCGCCGGCGTCGATCGCAGCATGCTGCACGCGCACTTCGAAGCCGGCGGCAATCGACGGCGGCAGTTCGGTGTGCGGGTCAGCGAAATCGGGATGGCTGCCGGCCCGCGACGGATCGTCGGGTGGCGCGGCACGGGATTCGGTGAAACTCGTCATGACGATTCTCCAGTAGGCGGTGCGTCGCGCTTCGCACGGCAGCCCGTCAGCCGCCGACGAGCGACATGCGCACGGTCGGATAGGTCTTGCCCGACGGCCGGGCCGCACGCGCGGCCCGCCGCTCGGAATAACGATCGTCGCGCTGCGTCCATCGATCGCGCACGGCAGCGGCGAGGCGGTCGATCGGCTCGGCTTCGTCGAGCCACGGCCGCAGGTCGGTGCCCTGCGTCGCGAACAGGCACGTGTAGAGCTGGCCGTCGGCCGATACGCGAGCGCGCGAACACGTGCCGCAGAACGGACGCGACACGCTCGCGATGAAACCGACTTCGCCCGCGCCGTCGATGTGCCGGCAGCGGATCGCGGTTGCGTCGTGCGCCGGCTCGCCGACGAGCACGAGCGGATAGCGTGCTTCGATCAGCTCGCGCATCCGCGCGGCTGGCACGACCGTGTCGCCCGACCACCGGTTCGCGCCGCCGACGTCCATGTATTCGATGAAGCGCACGGCCACCCCGCTATGACGGAAATGGCGCACGAGCGGCAGGATCTGGTCGTCGTTCGCGCCGCGCTCGATCACCGCGTTGATCTTCACCGGTGCAAGCCCGGCCGCCTGCGCGGCTTCGATGCCGGCCAGCACGCGCGCGACGGGTACGTCGGCGTCGCTCATTCTGCGGAACACGGCGTCGTCGATCGCATCGAGGCTCACGGTTACGCGCGTCAGGCCCGCGTCGCGCAGCGTGCGTGCTTTCGCGGCGAGCAGCGAGCCGTTGGTCGTCAGCGCGATTTCGACGGGCTTGCCGTCAACGGTGTTCAGCGTCGCGAGCCGCTCGATCAGCGCTTCGAGGTTGCGGCGCAGCAGCGGCTCGCCGCCGGTGAGGCGGATCTTTTCGACGCCGAGCGAGACGAACGCACGCGCAACCTTCTCCAACTGCGCGAACGACAGCCGCTCGGACGACGGCATGAACGCATAGTCCGCACCGAAGCTGTCGCGGGGCATGCAGTAGCCGCAACGGAAATTGCACTGGTCGATGACGGACAGCCGCAAATCGCGCAGCGGTCGCTCGAGCGTGTCGAGCGCGCGGGAGAAGGTGCCGGGCGATGTGCCGCCGGATGAAGCGGCGGCGGCCGGCGCGGCGGAAACGATGGCATTCACGATCGGTGCGTCTGCCTGCATGAAGTGAGCGGGGTGGCGTCGCCGATCGGCCGCGAAGGTGCCGACATGTCGGCGCACGGGTCGTGGCGAGCCTCATCGTCAGCATAGTCCGCCGGAATTTTCCGGCAGAGACACAATCCCGCGCGAAATGCAGGAATACAGTTCGTGCTCCTGCGTGCGTGGCGGGCAGGCATCGTGCCGGGGCTCACGCGAGCCAGTGCGCGAAATCGTAATACGGCACCGCGTCGCCACGCGCGATGCGCCGGCCCGCCGGCAGCCGTGCGAGCCCACTCGCCTGCACGAGCGACTGCAGCGTGCCGGCGCCTTGCTGACGCAGCGTGTCGAGCACGGGTGCGCCGCCGGAACCGAAGGTGCGGCGCACGCGCACGAAGCGTTCGCGCTGCGGATCCGGCTCGACGTCGATGTCGATCGGCAGCGACGGTGCGTCCGGCACGCAATCGTCGCGCCCCTGCAGGCGGCGGATCAGCGGCACGACGAACAGCGCGAACGCGATCATGGCGGCGCCCGGATTGCCGGGCAGCAGCACGACGGGCCGCGCGTCGAGCCGCGCGAGCGCCACGGGCTTGCCGGGCTTCATCCGCACGCCCGATACGACGAACGATGCGCCGAGCGCGGTCAGCGCGGGGCGTAGCAGATCCTTGTCGCCGACCGACGCGCCGCCGACGCATACGACCAAGTCGCAGCGCGCGGCCAGACCGCGCAGCGCCCGATCGACCGTGGCCGCGGTGTCGGCTGCGTGCTCGTTCGCCGCGACGAGGGCGCTGGTGCCCGCTACCAGCGCGGCGAGCATCGGTGCATTGCTGTTGTGGATCTGCTGCGGCGCACGCGGCTGGCCGCACGGGACGAGCTCGTCGCCGGTCGTCAGGATGCCGACCCGCAGCGGCGCGCGCACGTCGATGTGCGCGCAACCCTGTGCCGCGGCGACGCCCACGTGCATTGCGCCGAGCCGCACGCCGGCCGGCATCAGCAGATCGCCGGCGCGGACTTCCTCGCCGCGGCGCCGGATATGCGATCCGCTGCGCTGCGGTATGTCGAACGCGACCCAGCCGTCGTGCTCGTGCGCGTGCTCCTGCATCACGACGGTGTCGGCGCCGCTCGGAATCACGCTGCCGGTGAAGATGCGCGCGGCCGTGCGCGGCGCGAGCGGCGCCGGCGTGTCGCCCGCATAGCAGCGCTGGGCGACGCGCAGCGGCTCGCCGTGCGCGAGATCCGCGTGACGCACGGCGTAGCCGTCCATCGCGCTCTGGTCGGCCGGCGGCTGGTCGAGCGCGGCGGTGAGCGGCGTGGCGAGTACCTGGCCGGCGGCTTGAGCGACCGGCATGGAGACGGTCGTTCGCAGCGGCGCGAACGTGCCGGCGAAATGCCGTTGGGCGGTATCGAAATCTGTGGGGGCGTTCATCAAGCGGTGAGCGCATGCGGTTGTGCATGCGTCGGTTCGGGTGACGGGGGCGTGTCGGGCGACACGTATTCGACGAAGCCGTCGTTGCGACAGAATCCGAGCAGCCGCACGCCCGCCTCGCGCGCGACATCGATCGCGAGCGACGTCGGCGCCGAGATCGTCGCGATCATCGGGATGCCGACCCTTGCCGCCTTGCGCACGAGCTCGTAGCTTGCGCGGCTCGACAGGAACACGAAGCCTGCGCGCAGGTCGGCGCGACGCCGCGCGAGCCGGCCGATCAGCTTGTCGAGCGCGTTGTGGCGGCCGACATCCTCGAAAACTTCCAGAACGGTGCCGTTGCGGTCGCACCATGCGGCCGCGTGGATGCCGCCGGTCGTGCGCATCAGGATCTGCTGCTCCGGCAGCGCGCGTGCGGCACGCGCGACGGCGTCGGCACCGATCCCGGCCGCCGCGCCGGCCGCCGCGATGCGCGGCGGATGCAGGTCGAGCTGCGCGATGCTTTCGATTCCGCAGACGCCGCAGCCGGTGCGGCCGGCCAGCGCGCGCCGGTGCGCCTTCAGCGCCATGAATGCCTGCTGCGACACGGTGAGCCGCACTTCGGCGCTGCCGGGCCGGCATTCGCTTTCGATGTCGAAGACGTCGGACGTGCGCTCGACGATGCCTTCGCTCAGCGCGAAGCCGAGCCCGAATGCATCGAGATCGATCGGCGTCGCCATCATCACCGTGTGCGCGATGCCGTTGAACACGAGTGCAACCGGCGTCTCGTCGACGACGCGATCGACGGTGTCGCGCGCGTCGCCGGCGCGATGACGCGTCACCCGGCACGCGCTGCTGCCGGCGGGCTCGTTGGGGTGGTTGCTGGACTCCATGCGGTTTTCTCCAGGGGGCGGCAGGCGCATGCGCCGGCCGGCGGGAACGGATTCTGCCGGGGGCGGAGCGCGACGTCGCGCTCGATTGCCACCGGGAGGCTTCGGGACGATGGTACGAGCGTGCGGCCATGCCGCGGATATACAGCGTTGCACTGCGCAAAGCAGTACAGCTGACGGGCTTGTGGTGCCGAAATGTCTTTTCCGTACACACATCTCCGCACCCCGGAAAAGCACAGTTTCAGCGCACGTTTGTGCGATTGCGAGTATCGTCGGAATCGCGATATCGTCATTCACGCTTCGTTGCCGTGCACTGTGCGATCCGTCCATGTTTGCACGTGCCGTCGCGCGATTTCCTGCTTCGAGCTGACGTCCTCACAACCACGAGCAAATTACGGTCATGGAAATCTTCGATGCGTTCCATCTCGCCCGGTTGCAATTCGCGTTCACGGTGTCGTTCCACATCGTGTTTCCCGCGATCAGCATCGGCATGGCGAGCTTCCTGGCGGTGCTGGAATGGCGTTATCTCGTCACCGGCGACGCCGCCTACAAATCCATGTTCCAGTTCTGGTCGAAGATCTTCGCGATCGGTTTCGGAATGGGCGTCGTCTCCGGCGTCGTGATGGCCTACGAGTTCGGCACGAACTGGGCGGGCTTCTCGCGCGTCGCGGGCAACATCACCGGGCCGCTGCTCACTTACGAAGTCCTGACGGCTTTCTTCCTGGAAGCCGGCTTTCTCGGCGTGATGCTGTTCGGCTGGCAGCGCGTGAGCCCGCGTGCGCACTTCTTCGCGACGCTGATGGTCGCGGTCGGCACGCTGATCTCGACGTTCTGGATCCTCGCGTCGAACAGCTTCATGCAGACGCCGCAAGGTTACAAGATCGAGAACGGCCTCGTCGTGCCGGTCGACTGGTTCAAGATCATCTTCAACCCGTCGTTCCCGTACCGCCTCGTGCACATGACGATCGCGGCGTTCATCGTCGCGGGCTTCATCGTCGCCGCATGCGGCGCCTGGCATTTGCTGAAGGGGCGCCGCGACGAGCCGGTGAAGCGCAGCTTCTCGATGGCGCTGTGGATGCTGCTGCTGCTCGCGCCGATCCAGATCGTCGTCGGCGATGCGCACGGCCTGAACACGCGCGAATACCAGCCGGCGAAGATCGCCGCGATCGAGGGGCTGTGGGAAACCGAGAAGGGCGGCACCGCGCTGAACCTCGTCGGCCTGCCCGACATGGAGGCCGAAACGACGCGCTATGCGATCCAGGTGCCGCACCTTGGCAGCCTGATCCTCACGCACAGCTGGGATGGCGAGATTCGCGGGCTGAAGGAATTCCCGCCGCAGGACCGCCCGTATTCGCCGATCGTGTTCTGGACGTTCCGCATCATGGCCGGCCTCGGGATGCTGATGCTGCTCACCGCGTTGCTCGGGTTGCTGCTCAGAAAGGGCGGACGTTTGTATGAAACGCGCTGGTTCCAGTGGTTCGTCGTGTGCATGGGGCCGTCGGGCATCGTCGCGCTGCTGGCCGGCTGGATCACGACCGAGGTCGGGCGGCAGCCGTGGACGGTGTACGGCGTGTTGCGTACCGTCGACTCGGTCGCGCCGCTCAGCGCGCAGCAGGTCGGCGTGTCGCTGCTGATCTTCGTGATCGTGTATTTCCTGGTGTTCGGAACGGGTATCTATTACATGCTGAAACTGATGAAGCGCGGGCCGGCCGCGCACGCCGGGTATATCGAAATGCACCGGCATCCGGGGCTGCGCAAGAGCGCGCTGTCCACGCCGCTGAACGTCACCGAAGCGGAGTAAGCCATGCAGATCGATCTTCCTGTCGTGTGGGCCGCGATCATCGGCCTCGGCGTGTTCATCTACGTGATGCTGGACGGCTTCGACCTCGGTATCGGCCTGCTGTTTCCGTTTTTCGATGCCAAGGTCGAACGCGAAGTCATGCTGAATACCGTCGCGCCGGTGTGGGACGGCAACGAGACCTTTCTCGTACTCGGCGGCGCGGGGCTGTACGGTGCGTTCCCGGTTGTCTATTCGACGCTGCTGCCCGCGAACTACTTGCCGCTGGTGCTGATGCTGGTCGGCCTGATCTTCCGCGGTGCGGCGTTCGAGCTGCGCGCGAAAGCCACTCGCACGCAGCACATGTGGGACCTCGCGTTCATCGGCGGCTCGGCGCTCGCCGCGTTCTGCCAGGGGATCGTGCTCGGTTCGCTGCTGCAGGGCATCAAGGTCGAGAACAACCAGTTCGCGGGCGGGCCGTTCGACTGGCTGTCGCCGTTCAGCCTGCTCTGCGGGATCGGCGTGCTCGTCACCTATGCGACGCTCGGCTGCGGCTGGCTGATCCTGAAGGTCGACGGCGAGCTGCAGCGCAAGATGCGGCTCCTGATGAAGCCGCTCACGGGCGTGCTGCTGGCCGTGATGGGCGTGGTCAGCCTGTGGACCGTGATCGGTCTGCCGGCCGTCGCGCATCGCTGGTTCGGCAGCGGCAATCTCGGCTGGTTCCTGCCGGTGCCGGTGCTCGTCGTCGCATGCGTGTGGGGCATTTTCCACACGGTGAAGCAGCGGCACGAAGCGACGCCGTTCCTGCTGACGCTCGCGATCGTGTTTCTCGGCTATACGGGGCTCGTGATCAGCATCTGGCCGAACATCGTGCCGCCGTCGCTGACGATCTGGGATGCATCGTCGAGCCATTCGAGCCAGCTGTTCGCGCTCGTCGGCACCGTGATCGTGCTGCCGGTCATTCTCGTGTACAACGCGATGCAGTACCGCGTGTTCCGCGGCAAGGTGCGCGAGGGCGACGCGGGCTATCACTGAGCGGTGCGCCCGATTGGGGCACGGCCTGTGCGGGCGTATCATCACGCGCAGTGCGGTGCATCCCGTCATCGGGCTGGTATCGACGCGACAGCGGCCCGCCAAGCGCGGGCCGTTTCGCATCGGGCGCGCCCTTTGCATTGCGTATTCCTTTGGCAGTCGAGAAAAGATCATGATCGTCAGACCACGACAAAACTGGCTCAGGATGCTGTTCGTGTGGAACGGCTCCGTGCTGCAATCGATCATTCCGCAACTCGCGTTCATGGCGGTCGTCAGCACGCTGGCGGTGTTCACGAACGGGCGCATCTTCGGCGAGAAGATTCCGCTCAATACCGCGCCGTTCACGCTGTTCGGCCTCGCGCTCGCGATCTTCCTCGCGTTTCGCAACAACGCGAGCTTCGAGCGGTTCAAGGAGGCGCGGCATCTGTGGGGCAACCTGCTGATCGCGGCGCGCACCGTCACGTCGCAACTGCAGCGCTACCTGCCCGACAGCGTCGCCGAAGCCGAACGCAACCGTCTCGCCGATCTGCTGATCGCGTTCACGTATGCGCTGAAGCATGAGCTTCGCCATACCGATGCGTCGGAAGACCTGCAGCGCATCCTCGGCGCCGAACGTGCCGCCGCGTTCGCGAACAAGCGCTACCAGCCGGTCGCGATTCTCGACGCGTTGCGCGGCGGCATCGTGCGCGCGCTCGGTCGCGCACCCGGCAGCGAAGCCACGTGCTGGATGTTCGATGCGCAACTCGTCGAGCTGGGCAAGTCGGTGGGCGGCTGCGAGCGGATTCTGACAACGCCGATTCCGTTCTCGTACAGCGTACTGCTGCACCGTACCGTGTATGCGTACTGCGTGCTGCTGCCGTTCGGTCTCGTCGATTCGACGGAGTTCTTCACGCCGCTGATCTGCGTGTTCATCTCGTACACGCTGATCGCGCTCGAAGCGATCGCGAACGAGGTCGCGGAGCCGTTCGGTCTCGCGCCGAATGCGTTGGCGCTCGATGCAATGACGCGCACGGTCGAGCGGTCGGTGCTGGAGCTCGGCGATCGCGCGATGCCTGAGGAGTTCGTACCGGCGTCGACGTATCAGATCACGTGAGCGGAACGGCAACGCGCGCGGCGGCGTGCATCATCCGGAAGAGGAACGAATGCGTATCTATGTCACGAGCATCTTCGTCGACGACCAGAACAAGGCGCTGGCGTTTTACACCGACACGCTCGGCTTCAGGCTGAAGAACAACGTGCCGGTGGGCGCGTTTCGCTGGCTGACGGTGGTGTCGAAGGATCAGCCGGACGGTGCCGAACTGCTGCTCGAGCCGAGCCATCATCGCGCGGCAGGGCCGTACCAGCAGGCGCTCTACGAGGACGGCATTCCGGCGGCATCGTTCCAGGTCGACGATCTCGACGCGGAGTTCGCGCGGCTCGACGCGCTCGGCGTGCGCTTCACGCTGGCGCCGATGGATGCGGGGCCGGTGCGCGTTGCGGTGCTCGACGATACGTGCGGGAACCTCGTGCAACTGATGCAGATGAAGTGACGCGGCGCGAACGCACGGCCGGCGATGCGTTTTTCAGTGCGCCGCGGCTGGCGGCGCGGTCTGCATCCAGCTGCGTTCCTGCATGCGGCTCTGGATTTGCCACCCGAATTCGCTCCTGACCAGCAGGTCGCGATACCACAGCCCGACGAAGCAGACGCGATCGTCGCCGGCTTCGTCGGCCGACACCATCATCACCTGGCCGGCCGTGCGCGCGGTGGCCGCGTTGCCGTCGACGATCAGCAGCGACGTCGAGATGGTGTGCTGCGTGTCGCGCAGCGACGAGGTCACCTGTTTCAGGTAGGCCGCGATGTCCGCGCGGCTGCCGACGGGGCCGCCGAATGCCGCGTAGTCGAGCATCGCGTTGCCGGCGAAGAGCCGCTCGAATTCGTGCCAGTCGCGCCGGTCGACGGCGTGACAGTAACGCGTCAGCAGATCGTGGATCTCGAGACGGTCGATCATTTCCTGTGGCGTCATGATGCGTGAGGGATCGTGGATGACGGGGACACGATAACGGGCGGGCGGGGCGGCGGCATCGGCGGGTTGGACTAAGGGCGCACGCGGATAGCGGGCGGTTGCGTATATCGACGAGGTCGGGGAAATACCCGGAAACGGGTGGCGGTCGGCGCGGGACGCCCGTGAACGGCTACTTCTCTATTGCCGCGGTGTCCCAGGTTCCGAGCAATATGGCCCGGTGCAGCATGCCGACGGTCAATGCATGTCGCTTGAACGTATGGGGTTTTCCGAGGAGATATTTTCTCAGGACGTGATACAGGAACCCTTCGCCTTCCATCAGGAAGTAGCGTCCGAAGTCGTAGTCGCCACGGGCCACGTCGAACCGCGCGAAAAAACGCTCCATGAAGATGTCGGCGTCGTCTCCGGTCTGCCCCAGGTCGTCCAATATCGACGTCTCGCCTGTCATCCGGCGGGTGTCCGGTACGGCTGCTTCCTGGCGAACGAACGTTTCCAGCGCGCTCCACATGTGGCTGTCGTCCATTACAGAATCGCCGTCGTTGTCGTTGTCGTTGGCGGGCCAAGCCAAGGGATTGCTCTTTGCCAGTCAATTTCACGAGAAGCCGACGGTGACGTTTGCGCCGGGAGACGAGTTGACCGGGAGCGGCGGGATTGCGGCCGCTTGCCGCGTGTTGGCGGGGCGAGCGGCATGGCGGTGCCAGCGAAATCGACCGTTGCCGTTGAAAGGGTGGTTGGCGTGAAATGTTTCCAACCATCAACGATCGCATCTCGCCCCGACGCCCGTTTCGGAGGCGCGCGTCGCGAGACGGCGACGCGCGTCACCCTCCCCGCTCAATCGAAATACGTGAGCCCCATCGCGCCCTTCACCTCAGCCAGCGTGGCCCCCGCCACCTCGCGCGCTTGCATCGTGCCGCGCTTCAGGATCGCCATCACCTCGGCCTTGTCCGCCTCGAATTCGCGGCGGCGCGTACGAATCGGTTCGATCAGCGCCTGCAGCCGCTCGTTGAGCACGCGCTTCACGACGCTGTCGCCGAGGCCGCCGCGGCGATAGTGCGCCTTCAGTTCGTCGACCATGTGCACGTCCGGCTCGAACGCGTCGAGGAACGTGAACACGACGTTGCCCTCGACCTGGCCCGGATCGCTCACGCGCAGGTGGTTCGGGTCGGTATACATGTCCTTCACGGCCTGAGCGATCTCGTCGGGCGTTGAGCCGAGCGTGATCGCGTTGCCGAGCGACTTGCTCATCTTCGCCTTGCCGTCGATGCCCGGCAGCCGCGTGACCGCCGACAGCACGGCCTCGCATTCGACCAGCACCGGCTTGTCCACGGTGGCGTTGAAGCGGCGCACGAGCTCGTTGGTCTGCTCGATCATCGGCAACTGGTCGTCGCCGACGGGTACGTGCGTCGCCTTGAACGCGGTGATGTCGGCCGCCTGGCTCACGGGGTAGGTCAGAAAACCCGCGGGGATGTCGCGCTCGAAGCCACGCAGGCGGATCTCTTCCTTGATGGTCGGATTGCGCTCGAGGCGCGCGACCGTCACGAGATTCAGCAGATATTGCGACAGCTCGGCGAGCTCGGGCACCTGCGACTGGACGACAATCGTCGAGATCGCCGGGTCGATGCCGACGGCCAGGTAATCGAGCGCGACTTCGATCACGTTCTCGGTGACGCGCTGGCGGCGGCCCATGTTGTCGGTGAGCGCCTGCGTGTCGGCGAGCAGCAGGAACTGCGTTGCTTCGTGCTGCATCTGCACGCGTGCGCGCAGCGAGCCGATGTAGTGGCCGAGATGCAGCGGGCCGGTCGTGCGGTCGCCGGTGAGGATGATCGGTCGGGTCGGGTGCGTCATGGTAAGGGTTGGCTCCGGGTTATCGAAGCCACCAGCCATGACGTGCGCGCAGAAACGACAATGCCGCCATGGCTGGCGGCATCACGTTCGGGACATGCAAAAGGAAACGGGCCGCCTGGGTCAGGCGCGCCACCAGCAATGCACGTTCGGCGAGGCGGGTTTGGTTTCCATCGCGAAAGTATAGCGCAGTGGAGACTGCGGTGTGCGTCAGCGTACGACGGATTCCAGCGCGAGGCGCGCGACTTCGGCGGACGGCCACAGCAGGTACAGCAGGCCGGCCATCAGCAGCAGCGCGCCGGCGCGTACCACGGGCGTGCTGTCCTTCTCGCGCAGGGTACGGATGTGCTGCTTCAGTTTCTTCATGCTTGCTGGCGCAACGTGCGCCACTCCAACGGTTGCTGCAACGGGCCGGATGGGCCGGCGCCGCGGTGTTGCGGGTTTTACGGGGCAGGGGGCCGTTCGGCGGGCCTTGTCGACCGGGACGACGGCCGGGGCGGTCGGGGGCGACAAAAAAGGGACGATCGAAGGTCCGTTGCCTGCGGTCCAGGCCAAGAGACGGGCATCCTAACAGGTCGGCGGGGCGGGCACAGTCAAGAATTGTTTGAGCGGCGTGGCTGCCGGGGACGGTGTCGCCTGAATCGCCGTGGTGCTGCGATCAGTGTGTCCGATCGACCGGCGGAGGGCTTTCCCGTATTGTTTGGCTCACGTCGGCCAGTGACTGGCCAGATCGAACGACAATTGCCGTTGATGGCGAATGGAGAGGAGATGCACCGTGTCCTCGATCAGCGCGTAGAGCAGCAAGTAGTGGGTCGTCACGTATTCGCGCAATTCGCTGCCCGCCCCGATGGCGTCGAGTTGCGTTGCCAGACGCGCAATTCCGTTGGCGGCTTCCACCGAGCGGGCAGGCCGGTCGAGGAACTCGCGACCCATGCCGGGAAAGCGTTCCAGATTGGGAATGACTGTATCCGTCAGTTCGTCGAGCAGTGCATCAAAGGCCTGCGGGGTGTCTGCCTCCAGCAGAAAGGCATCGATTTCTTCAAGGTTGTGCTCGAAGTTGGCGGTGAATTTGACGGTACGGCGCGTGGTCACGGGGCGATTCGATCCGTTAGCCGGCTGCTTTGGTGTTGCGGCGGCGCTTGATCGCCGAAAGGGCGCTGCGAGCGTCCTTTACTTTGCCGGCAGATACGTCGGCCAAACCTTGGCTGGCATCTTCGATCAGCAACAAGTGGATGCGTTCGCGTTCGAGCTGGTGATAGTAATCCAGCCGTTGGGCGTCGATGATGGCGACGTAGCTTTCGCCGTTTTTCGTGACGATTTTTTCCGCACCGGCCTTCACCTGATCGGCCAGTTCGGACAAATTGGCTCGGGCTTGGGAGAGCGGAATCACGTCACGGGCTGAGATGGCCATGGTTTTCTCCGTATGCTTCGATTATGTGCAGAATATTGTACAACATGCGGCAATTCACGCTATGCCTCGGCGCGGCTGTCGATCGTCGTGGAAAGCGCGCCGCGCCGCGCGCCAGAATGCCGGCGCCACTTGCCACGTGCGCCCGCCCCAGCTTTTTGCTCGTCAACAACCACAAAAAACATCATTTCGCCCAGGTCTGCCTGTCAGCAGAATGTCTCCATTCCCACTCGCACGATAACGGGCACCACCCGTGCCGCAGCGAGCCGCACTTCAGAAGGAGACAGCCGTGGCAGTGCAAACAACTTCAATCGATACGCTGGTCGTCGGCGCCGGGCAGGCCGGCGTGGCCATGAGCGAGCACCTGGGCAAGCTCGGCGTGCCCCATCTCGTGCTGGAGCGCGACCGCATCGCCGAACGCTGGCGTACCGGGCGCTGGGATTCGCTGGTCGCGAACGGCCCCGCGTGGCACGACCGCTTCCCGGGGCTCGAATTCGACGGGCTCGCCCCCGATGCGTTCGCATCGAAGGACCAGGTCGCCGACTACTTCGAAGCGTACGCGCGCAAGTTCAATGCACCGATCCGCACCGGCGTCGAAGTGAAGCAGGTCACGCGCAACGCAGGCAAGCCGGGCTTCGTCGTCGAGACGTCCGACGGCACGATCGAGGCGAACCGCGTGGTCGTCGCGACGGGGCCGTTCCAGCGCCCGGTCATTCCGCCGATCGCGCCAGACGACGCCAGCCTCGTGCAGATCCACTCCGCCGACTACCGCAACCCGGCGCAACTGCCTGACGGCGCGGTGCTGGTGGTCGGCGCGGGCTCGTCGGGCGTGCAGATCGCCGACGAACTGCAGCGGGCGGGCCGGCAGGTCTATCTGTCGGTCGGCCCGCACGACCGGCCGCCGCGTGCCTATCGCGGCCGCGATTTCTGCTGGTGGCTCGGCGTGCTCGGCGAATGGGACAAGGAAGTCGCGACGCCCGGCCGCGAGCACGTGACGATCGCCGTGAGCGGCGCGCGTGGCGGTCACACGGTCGATTTCCGCGCACTCGCGCATCAGGGCGTGACGCTCGTCGGGCTGACGAAGTCGTTCGACGGCGGCGTCGCGGTGTTCGAACGCGATCTCGCGGTCAATCTCGCGCGCGGCGACGAGAACTACCTGTCGCTGCTCGACGCGGCGGACGCCTATGTGGCCCGCAACGGCCTCGATCTGCCGGAAGAGCCGGAAGCACGCCGCATCCTGCCGAATCCGGACTGCGTGACGCAGCCGATCCTCGCGCTCGACCTGGCCGGTGCCGGCGTCACGTCGATCGTGTGGGCGACCGGTTATGCGGTCGACTACGACTGGCTGAAGGTCGACGCGTTCGCCGCGAACGGCAAGCCGCAGCATCAACGCGGCGTGTCGAAGGAGCCGGGCATCTATTTCCTCGGGCTGCCGTGGCTGTCGCGTCGCGGCTCCAGCTTCATCTGGGGCGTGTGGCACGACGCGAAGCACATCGCCGACCACATCGTCACGCAGCGCAAGTACCTCGACTATCACGACGCGTCGCAACGCCGTGTGCAAACGCGCGCGGGGCAGAACGACACGACGCGCGCGGCGCGGGCCGATGCCCGCCCGCTGGTCGACGCGGTCGGCTGATCCGCATGTACGCCGCTATCCGCGCCCGGTACGACGCCCGGGCGCGACGCCGCGCCACCCCCGAACCCCGCCACGCCGCGACCGCTTCCGGCCCGGCGGGCGAACACACCGACATTCGAAGGATCTCGATGAGCCAGCCTACCCACACGCGTATCCGCATGTTCAACACGAAGGATACCTACCCGAACCAGACGCTCGACAACGACCTGTGCCAGGCCGTGCGGGCTGGTAACACCGTCTACGTGCGCGGCCAGGTCGGCACCGATTTCGACGGCAACCTGATCGGCCTCGGCGACCCGCGCGCGCAGGCCGAGCAGGCGATGAAGAACGTGAAGCAGTTGCTCGACGAAGCCGGCAGCGACATCACGCACATCGTGAAGACGACGACCTATCTGATCGACCCGCGCTATCGCGAGCCGGTGTACCAGGAAGTCGGCAAGTGGCTGAAGGGCGTGTACCCGATTTCGACGGGGCTCGTCGTGTCGGCGCTCGGCCAGCCGCAGTGGCTGATGGAGATCGACGTGATCGCGGTGATCCCGGACAACTGGCAGTCGAACCGCGCATAGGGGGCGAGATGACTTTCTCCATCGTCGGGCGCTGCCCGGAAACCGGCCAGCTGGGGATCGCGATCAGCTCGTCGAGCATCGCGGTGGGCGCGCGCTGTCCGTGGGTGCGCGCCGGCGTCGGCGCGGTCGCGACGCAGAACGTCACGCTGCCGGCGCTCGGCCCGCAGATCCTCGATCTGGTCGAGCACGAACAGCTCGCGCCGGCCGCCGCGCTCGATCGCGCGCTCAGCGCGAACGGCTGGAGCCAGTATCGACAGGTCACGGTGATCGACGGGCAGGGACAGACAGCGTGCTTCACGGGCAAGGAAGCGCTCGGCACGCATCATGCGGTGCAGGGCGAGCAATGCGTGGCGGCGGGCAACCTGCTGGCCGCGCCGGCCGTGATCGACGCCATGGCGCGCGCATTCGAGCTGGCGCCCGGGTTGCTCGCCGATCGCCTGCTGGCCGCGATGCATGCCGCGATTGCGGCGGGCGGCGAGGCGGGGCCGGTGCATTCGGCCGCGCTGAAGGTGGCGGGCGACGTGACCTGGCCGATCGTCGATCTGCGCGTCGACTGGGCGGATGCCGACCCGATCGGGCAGCTCGATGCGCTGTGGCAGGCCTATCGCCCGCAGATGCAGGACTACCAGACGCGTGCGCTGAATCCGACGGCCGCGCCGAGCTACGGAGTGCCGGGCGATGCGTGATCCATCGAGCCGTGCGCTGCTCGAACGGCTGATCGGCTTCGCGACGGTCAGCCGCGATTCGAACCTCGCGATGATCGCGTTCATCCGCGACTATCTCGACCGCTTCGGCGTCGCGAGCGAGCTGTTCTACAACGCGGAACGCACGAAGGCGAGCCTGTACGCGACGATCGGGCCGCGCGATCGCGGCGGCATCGCGCTGTCGGGCCACACCGACGTGGTGCCGGTCGACGGCCAGGCGTGGACGGTCGAGCCGTTCCGGCTGACCGAGCGCGATGGCCGGCTGTACGGGCGCGGCACCGCCGACATGAAGGGCTTCATCGCGTCGGTGCTCGCGGCGGTGCCGGCGTTCGTCGCGCGGCCGTTGAGCCTGCCGGTGCATCTCGCGTTTTCGTACGACGAGGAAGTCGGATGTCTCGGTGTGCGGCCGATGCTCGACGCGCTGGCCGCGCGCGACCACCGGCCGCGCCTGTGCCTGATCGGCGAGCCGACGGCGTTGACGCCGGTGCTCGGTCATAAGGGCAAGCTGGCGATGCGCTGTCACGTAAAGGGCGCGGCGTGCCACTCCGCGTATGCGCCGCTCGGCGTCAACGCGATCGACTACGCGGCGAAGCTGATCGGCCGGCTCGGCGAGATCGGCGCGGCACTCGCGCGGCCCGAGCATCACGACAGCCGCTTCGATCCGCCGTTCTCGACCGTACAGACGGGGCTGATCAGGGGCGGTCGCGCGCTGAACATCGTGCCGGCCGAATGCGAGTTCGATTTCGAGGTGCGCGCGCTGCCGGCGTTCGATGCGCACGACGTGCCGAGAAAGCTGCAGGACTATGCGGAATCCGAACTGTTGCCGAAGATGCGCGCGGTGCAGGCCGATACCGACATTCGTCTGCAGCCGCTCGGCGCGTACCCGGGGCTCGCGACGCCGCCCGACAGCGAAGCCGCGCGGCTGCTCGCAATGTTGAGCGGTTCGGACGCGTTCGGCACCGTCGCGTTCGGCACCGAGGGCGGGCTGTTCGGGCAGGCCGGCATTCCGACGGTGGTGTGCGGGCCGGGTAGTATGGATCAGGGGCACAAGCCCGACGAGTTCGTCACGCTCGATCAACTGCACGGATGCGACGCGATGCTGGGGCGTCTCGTTACGTATCTCGCTTCAGCGGACTGACCGGGCTGCGTCGGGTTGCATCAAGCTGCAAGATCGCACGCTGCCGCTTCGCGGCGCGTGCGTTTTTTTGCGTCCGTCGTCAGCGCGCCGATGCGTCGATGAGCTGCGCAAGCCGCTCGCGGCTGAAATCGACGAACGACTGCGCCTGCTTCGTGAGTTGCCCGCGTTTCAGGCGCGCGGTGACGAGCCCCGACGGGCTCACCGTTTCGCTCAGACCGATCGTCACGACGCGCCGGCCGTCGTACGTGTATTCGGAATGCGGCCGCGTGACGAGCAGCGAGAAGCCGAACCCCTGGCCGACCATGCCGCGCACCATCTCGATCGACGGCGAGCCGAACACGATGTTCGGCGTCAATCCGAGTTCGTGAAACAGGCTGACGAAATACGTGCGGCTCGGCTGCACGTCGAGCAGGATCATCGGCTCGACGCTGAGATCGCGCAGCGACACGTGCGCTTGCCCGGCAAAGCGATGGTTCTCGGGCAGCAGCACGTACGGCTGCTGCGGCGGCATCAGCGGTTCGGTCTCGATCGTGCCGTCGAGGTCGTGGTCGTAGAGGAACGCGAGATCGAACGTGCCGGCGGTCAGCCCCTGCACGAGTTCCTGCTGGTCGCCGTCGCGCAGCCGGATGTTGACGCCGGGGTAGCGCTCGCGAAACCCTGCGATCAGTTGCGGCAGATAGAGCGGCGCGACCGTCTCGAAGCAGCCGATGTCGATCTGTCCGGTGATGACGTCGTTGTCGGCCAGCGCGTTCTGTTCGAATTCGTGCGCAATGCGCAGCAGCTCCTGCGCTTTCCGGTAGAAACGCGTGCCGCTCGGCGTCAGCGACACGCCCTGCGCGTGATGGCGGATGAACAGCTTCACGCCGAAGCTTTCCTCGAGGCCCTTGATCGCACTGGAAATCGACGGTTGTGCGATGAAGAGCTGACGTGACGCTTCGGCGACGCTGCCGGATTCGACCGTCGTCACGAAATATTTCAGTTGCCGCAAAGTGTAGTGAGCCACGAGCACCTCTGATACCGGCGCCGCCGCGTGACGCCGCGACGCGCATTCTGTCCATTTCCGTGCGTAGCACCTTACCCGAAGAAGCGTCGTGCCGGAATTTCCGCTACAGAGTTTTTTCGTATGTCCCGGAAATATTTTTAGTATTTTCCGGTCGCTTCATGCATGGCGCACCATCGTCTGCAACCTGGATCGCAACGACGCTGCACACGCGCAGGCGGAGTGTTCATTCGTCGCTGCAAGCATCGCGCCATGGGGCGCGATCGGCGCGTCGTTGCCCGCGTATCCGGACCCGCTTGCAGGCGCGCATCCCGTCGCGCCGGCTGACACGGAAAGCGCACATCGCGCGCCAGACAGGAGACATCGCCATGACCACCGCGGACCGCAACGCGTCCCCCATGATAGAGAAACACACGATCGGCTACGTGCCGCCGGCCGAGCGCCACGGCAAGGTGCGCGACTTGTTCACGCTCTGGTTCGGCGGCAACATCGCGCCGCTGCCGATCGTGACGGGTGCGCTCGGCGTGCAGATCTTTCACCTGAACCTGATGTGGGGAATCGTCGCGATCGTCGTCGGCCAGGCGGTCGGCGGCGTGCTGATGGCGCTGCATTCGGCGCAGGGCCCGCAGATGGGCATTCCGCAGATGATCCAGAGCCGTGCGCAGTTCGGCTCGTGGGGCGCGCTGCTGGTCACGGTGATCGCGGCGGTGATGTACGTCGGTTTCTTCGCATCGAACATCGTGCTGGCCGGCAAGTCGGTGCACGGCATCGCGTCGTCGGTGCCGGTGCCGGTCGGCATCGTGATCGGCGCGGTAGGCTCGGGGCTGATCGGGATCGTCGGCTACCGGTTCATCCACATCCTGAACCGGATCGGCACGTGGGTGCTCGGCATCGGCATTCTCGTCGGCTTCTGGATGATCCTGTCGCATGTGAGCACAGCCGATTTCCTCACGCGCGGCGGCTTCGACTTCGCGGGCTGGCTCGCGACGGTGTCGCTGTCGGCGTTGTGGCAGATCGCATTCGCGCCGTACGTGTCGGACTATTCGCGCTATCTGCCGGAAGACGTCGGCGTGGCGTCGACGTTCTGGGCGACCTATCTCGGCTGCACGATCGGCTCGACGCTCGCGTTCATCTTCGGCGCGGTCGCGGTGCTCGCGGTGCCGGCCGGCGCGGACACGATGGATGCGGTGAAGCAGGCGACGGGCCCGCTCGGGCCGCTGATGCTCGTGCTGTTCCTGCTGAGCGTGATCAGCCACAACGCGCTGAACCTGTACGGCGCGGTGCTCGCGGTGATTACATCGGTGCAGACGTTCGCGTACAAGTGGATTCCGACCGCGAAAGCGCGCGCGGTGGTGTCGGTGGTGATCTTCGTCGGATGCTGCTACGCGGCGATCGGTGCGTCGACGAACTTCGTAGGCAACCTCGTCGACCTGGTGCTCGCGCTGCTGGTCGTGCTGGTGCCGTGGACGGCGATCAACCTGATCGACTTCTACGTGATCCACAAGGGCAAGTACGACATCAAGTCGATCTTCATGGCGGACGGCGGCGTGTATGGCCGCTTCAATCCGCAGGCGCTGCTCGCGTATGCGATCGGGATTCTCGTGCAGATTCCGTTCATGAACACGCCGATGTACGCGGGCCCGATTCCCGCGCATCTCGGCGGCGCGGACTTGTCGTGGGTCGTCGGGCTCGTGCTGACGTCGCCGCTGTACTACTGGCTCGCGACGCGCGACAGCGCGTACCGGCGTCGTCAGACCGGCGCGCATCTGCCGCCGTCGGCGGCACGGTAAGCGGCGCGTTTCGCGACGCGATGCAAAATGGCCGCCGCATCGATGACGATGCGGCGGCCGTGGAGAGGGGCGGGGATGCGGCAGGCCGGCTCGCTTGCGCTACGAGCCGGCCCGCCGGTCAGACGGCCGCCGCGCGCGCGACGCGCACCGGCACCGACTTGTACGACGGCGTACCGCTTTCCTTGTCGATGTAGTCGAGCGGCACGAGCACGTTCGCTTCCGGGTAGTACGCGCCGACCGACCCCGGCGCGATGTCGTACTCGATCGCGGTGATTTTCTCGAGGCGCAGCGTGCGGCCCGATGCGGTGATGGTCTCGATGTCGACGAGGTCGCCGTGTTCGAGCCCGTACTTCGCGAGATCCGCGACGTTCATGAACAGCACGTCGCGTCGCCCGAACACGCCGCGATAGCGGTCGTCGAGCCCGTAGATCGTCGTGTTGTACTGGTCGTGGCTGCGCAGCGTGATGAGCCGCAGCACCTGCTCGCCGCCGAGCACGTCCGCGTCTTCCTTCACGCCCGTGTAGACCGAGAACATCGCCTTGCCGGTCGGCGTGGGCCACACGCGCTCGGTGGGCGGCAGCGGCAGCCGGAAGCCGCCGGGCGTGCGGATGCGCTCGTTGAACGCCTCGAAGCCGGGCACGGTGCGATCGATCAGGTCGCGGATGCGGTCGTAGTCGGCGATCAGGTCGAGCCACGCGACCTTGCTGGCCGGCAGCGTCGCATGGGCGATCCCCGCGACGATCGCGGGCTCGGAGCGCAGTTCGTCCGATGCAGGCTTCAGCTTGCCGGCGGATGCGTGCACCATCGACATCGAGTCCTCGACGGTGATCGACTGCCGGCCGCTCGCCTGCATGTCGAGCTCGGTGCGGCCGAGCACGGGCAGGATGTAGGTTTCCTTCGCGACCAGCAAGTGCGAGCGGTTCAGCTTCGTGCCGAGATGCACGCTCAGGTCGAGCTTCGCCATCGCCGGGAACGACTGGTCCGGATCGGGCAGCGCGACCGCGAAGTTGCCGCCGAGGCACAGCAGCGCCTTGGCCTGGCCGTCGATCATGGCCTGCATCGCCTGCACGGCGTCGTGCCCGTGATGCGCGGGCGGCTTGAAGCCGCACACCTCCTCGATCTTCTGCAGGAACGCGGCCGACGGTTTCTCGGTGATGCCGACCGTGCGGTTGCCCTGCACGTTCGAGTGGCCGCGCAGCGGGCACACGCCCGCGCCGGGCTTGCCGATGTTGCCGCGCATCAGCAGCAGGTCGGCGATCAGGCGCACGGTTGCGGTGCCCTTGTTGTGCTGCGTGACACCCATCCCGTACGTGACGATCGTCGCGTTCGACTTCGCATACGCGAGCGCGACCTGTTCGAGCTGCGCCTGGGCGAGGCCGCTCGCACGCTCGATGTCGTCCCACGACGTGGCCTGCAGGTCGGCGGAGAACGTATCGAAGCCTTCGGTGTGCTGCGCGATGAAGTCGCGGTCGAGTACGTCGCCGCGCTCGGCTTCGAGCTGCAGCAGCGCCTTCATGATGCCCTTGAGCGCGGCCGCGTCGCCGCCCGCATCGACCTGGTAGTACGTCGACGCGATCCGCGTCGAGCCGAACGACGCCATCTCGATCATGTCCTGCGGATCGGCGAAGCGTTCGAGCGCGCGCTCGCGCAGCGGGTTGAACACGATGATCGGCACGTTGCGGCGCGAACACTCGTGCAGCGTGCCCATCATCCGCGGATGATTGGTGCCGGGGTTGTGGCCGATCGAGATGATCAGCTCGCAGTGGTCGAAATCCTCCAGCGAAACGGTGCCCTTGCCGATCCCGATCGACTGCGGCAGGCCGACGCTGGTCGGCTCGTGGCACATGTTCGAGCAGTCGGGGAAGTTGTTGGTGCCGAGCTCGCGGGCGAACAGCTGATAGAGATACGCGGCTTCGTTCGACGCGCGGCCTGACGTATAGAACTCGACCTGGTCGGGCGGCAGCGCGCGCAGCACTTCGCCGATGCGCGCGAACGCGTCATCCCATGCGACCGCGCGGAATGTGTCGGTCGCGCGATCGTAGACGAGCGGATGCGTGAGCCGGCCCATGTTCTCCAGCTCATAGTCCGACATGCGCAGCAGCGACGCCACGGTGTTCGCCGCGAAGAACTCGGGCGTCACGCGCTTGGTCGTCGCCTCCCAGGTGACGGCCTTTGCACCGTTCTCGCAGAACTGGAACGTCGACTTGTGTTCCTTGTCGGGCCACGCGCAGCCGGGACAGTCGAAACCGTCCGGCTGGTTGGTCCGCATCAGCACGATCGGCGCCTCGATGGTTTCCATCTGCGTGCGCACGGCCTCGGCTGTCGCGCGAAGCGCGCCCCAACCGCCGGCGGGCCCATCGTACTTCCTGATGCCTGGCACTTCGCGTCGATTTGTCATGTGAGTCTCCTTGAGCCGGTTCCGCTGCCGGGTGGCTCGGGTTGCGCCGCATCGCGGCGTGGGGCGGCTCCGTCGGGTGGACGGAGCCGGTCATGCGTGCCTGGGTACCCGCACCTGCGCGGTGTCAGTGCGCGTCCTTCTTCGTGCCGGAAGCCTTCTTGCCGGACGGTTTCGCGGCGGCCGGAGGCGTTTCGGGTTTTGATTCGGCATCCTTTGCATCGCCAGACGCCTTCGTCGCCTTGCCGTTCGCCTTGTCCTTGCCGCCGGCGTCCTTCTTCGCGTCCTTCGCTTCGGGCGGCGCGAGCCTGTTGAACTTCACTTCGTCGCTGGCCTTGTCGTAATCGACTTCGACGCGATCGCCCGATTTCAGCTTGTCCGCGAGGATCTCTTTCGCGAGCTTCGTCTCGATGATCTGACGCACCTGACGCTTCAGTTCGCGCGCACCGAACTCGGGCTGATAGCCGGCTTCGGTCAGGTGTTCGACGAGCGAGTCGCCCATCACGAGCGTGATGTCCTGGGCGGCGGCGGTGCGCACCACGCGGTCGAGCTGGATCTGCACGATCGAGCGGATGTTCTCCTTCGACAGCGCATGGAATACGATCACCTCGTCGATCCGGTTCAGGAATTCGGGGCGGAAGTGGCCCTTGAGCACCTGCATCAGTTCGTCGCGGATCGCCTTGTCGGTCTTGCGCGCGGCTTCCGGCTGCGTGAGGTTGTCCATGATGATCGCGGCGCCGAGGTTGCTCGTCGCGATGATGATCGTGTTGCTGAAGTCGACCACGCGACCCTTGCCGTCGGTGAGACGCCCGTCGTCGAACACCTGCAGCAGCACGTTATAGACGTCCGGGTGCGCCTTCTCGATCTCGTCGAGCAGGATCACGCTGTACGGGCGGCGCCGCACGCGCTCGGTGAGCTGGCCGCCTTCGTCGTAGCCGACGTAGCCGGGCGGCGCGCCGATCAGCCGCGCGACCGCGTGCCGCTCCATGTACTCGGACATGTCGATGCGGATGATCGCCTGCTCGTCGCCGAACACGGTCTCGGCCAGCGCCTTCGCGAGCTCGGTCTTGCCGACGCCGGTCGGCCCGAGGAACAGGAACGTCGCGATCGGCCGGTGGGTCTGGCCGAGCCCCGCGCGCGACAGCCGCACCGCGTCGCTGACGGCGACCACCGCGTCGTTCTGGCCGACCACGCGCTCGCGCAGTTGCTCCTCCATCTTCAGCAGCTTCTGGCGCTCTTCCTGCGTGAGCTCGGACACCGGGATGCCCGTCAGCCGCGACACGACTTCGGCGACCGATTCGACGGTCACTTCGAGCGTTTCGGAGCCGGTCTTGCGCTGCCACGCTTCCATCTTCTCGTCGAGCGACTGCTGCTTCTCGTTGATCTGCTCCTCGAACTGCTTCGCCTGGTCGAAGCGCTTGCGCGAAGTCGCGTAGTCCTGCTCGCGCTTCAGTTGCGCGATCTGCGCTTCGCCTTCCTGGATGTCGACCGGGCGCGAGGTCGCGCCGATCCGCACGCGCGCGGCGGCCTGGTCGATCAGGTCGATCGCCTTGTCGGGCAGGAAGCGCGACGTGATGTAGCGATCGGCGAACTCGGCGGCCGCGACGAACGCGTCGTCGGCGAACGTCACCTGATGGTGCGCCTCGAGGCTGTCGCGCAGCCCGCGCAGGATCACGATCGTCTGCTCGACGCTCGGCTCCGGCACGAACACCGGTTGAAAGCGTCGTTCGAGCGCCGCGTCTTTCTCGATGTGCTTCTGGTATTCGTTGAGCGTGGTCGCGCCGATCAGGCTGAGTTCGCCGCGCGCGAGCGCGGGCTTCAACACGTTCGCGATGTCGAGGCCGCCTTCGCCGCCGCCCTGGC
The DNA here is from genome assembly GCF_021483755.1 of Burkholderia sp. WTPI3. Classification (NCBI taxonomy): domain Bacteria; kingdom Pseudomonadati; phylum Pseudomonadota; class Betaproteobacteria; order Burkholderiales; family Burkholderiaceae; genus Burkholderia; species Burkholderia sp. WTPI3. The sequence goes on from NZ_JAGIXF010000054.1 coordinate 43,202, forward strand.
CCGCGCCGACGATCGTGTGCAGCTCGTCGATGAACAGGATCAGTTCGTCATGCTTCGCAGTCACTTCGTCGATCAGCTGCTTCGCACGCTCCTCGAATTCGCCGCGATACTTCGCGCCGGCCACCATCGAGTTGATGTTGACTTCGACGAGCCGCTTGCCGCGCAGCACCTCGGGCACGTCGCCGTTCACGATCCGCTGCGCCAGCCCCTCGACGATCGCCGTCTTGCCGACGCCCGGCTCGCCGATCAGCACCGGGTTGTTTTTCTTGCGGCGCGCGAGCACCTCGATCGTGCTCTCGATTTCCTGCGCGCGGCCGAGCACCGGATCGAGCTTGCCCTGGCGCGCGATCGCGGTGAGGTCGCGGCCGAACTTGTCGAGGTTCGGCGTGCCGGTCGGCGCATCGACGCGGCCGTCTTCCGCACCTTTGCCGACGACCTTCACGACCTTCTGGCGCAGCGCCTCCGGCGTCACGCCGTATTTCTTCAGCAGCGTGCCGGCGATGCTGTCCGGCACCGACGCGAGACCGATCAGCAGATGCTCGGGGCCGATGTACGAGTGGCCGAGATCGCGCGATGCCTGAAACGCGTACTGCACGGCCTTTTTCACGCGCGGCGAGATCGACAGCTTGTCGAGCGACGCGTCGGAGGATGCGGTGCCGGTGTGCGCGTGCTCGTCGATGTAGGCCTTGATGTCCTGCGGCGACAGCTTCAGTTCCTTCAACAGCGCGGCACACACGTCGGTGTCGGCGAGTGCGTACAGCAGGTGTTCGGTGTCGAGTTCTGTGCGGCGCAGCTCGTGGGCCTTTTCGGCCGCGTGCTGCAGCAGTTCGAGCGTCTGCTCGCTGAACGCGTCGGTCGGGTCGACCGATTCGCGCGGAACCTCGGCGGAGAGCGGCGATTCGTCGCCGGGCTCGCCGAACAGCGACGACCCGCCGCCGCCCAGCAGCGAGTCGAACGGGTTCAGCATGCTCTGATGCCGCATCAGCTGACGGAAGTGGTAGTCGCAGATCGAGATCGTCTTGCGCTCGCCGTCCTGCATCACGGTGGCGCGCGCGACGGCCGGCCGGGCGTGACAGATATCGCAAAGTGCGGGCATGGTGGTCTGGCTCCTGTCTATGAACATGGATCGAAGGGGAAGTCCCGATGCGGTACGACGCCGGGGCGTACCGGCGCGCCGCGACCGGTGGCGCACGCGCCGCGCCCGCCCGATCACGCAGCGCGCGCCGGTGCGGCGCACGGCCATGGCCGACGCCGGCGGCACCGGTGCTGCGCATAGCCCGCAACATCACTGCGACTGCGTTCAAAATAGCGAATCGGGCGGGGGCCTCCAAGACACAGTTCCGCGCCGGCCCGGCCGCGAATTGCACCCTCACATGCGTGCGGATGCGCGCGACAAGGAGCACAGCGGCGCGCGTATGCGGCTGCGGTGTGCGCAACGCGGAAAAATGCCGGCGCGCGACGCGCACGGAGCGCGGTGCGGCATCGGCGCGCAGGAGGCCGGCGGGCGGTGGGCGGGACGGGGTGTGAGGGATGAAACGCGGTGCGCACGCATCGGCGCGATGGTGCGGTGCGGCGGGATGCGAGGGCGCGTGACGCCGCGCCGCGCGCGCACCGCAACCGGTGCGTGGCGCGGAGAGGATGACGTGGCGGGCGGGTTGCACGGTATGGGCCGGAATGGCACAACCGTGGCGCCGGTGTCAGTCCGAGAGCGTCATCGCGAGCCGCTGGCGCGCGATCTGCTTCACGTCGGTTGACAGTGCCGCATTCTGCAGACCATTGGCCCAGACAGAGAACGAATCCTCGATCAGGTTGCGGGTGTCGGGCGGCAACTCGGCCAGCATCAGCGACACGACGGTGAACAGCACGGCGGTGTCGCCGGCCTGGCGGCTGGCGTTGGCGTCGACGGCCTGCTTCAGGCTGTCGATCGACGCTTGCAGCGCCTGTAGTGCGTCATTCGATTCGCTCATCAGCATTTGCTCCGAGAAATCCCGCCATTTCCCCCAAGGAGACGTCCGTCGGGGCGGATGGCGGAAGGAAAGGCCTGCTGTTGACAGGCAGCTTTTTCAACGGGTTAGGACCACCAGCATGCTCCTCTTTTACCGCTGCCGGGTGAAGTCGCTCAACGGACTGCTCAACAAGCAGAGCCGCGTGGAGAACACCGCCTGGAGCTGCTGCAACGACACGCATAAGCACGCGCTCAAATGGAACAAGAGGTGGCCGACCGGTTTCGACCTGAACGTGCTGACGACCGGCAGCAGCAAGGCGCTTGGCATTCACTCTGGCACGATCAACGCTACATGCGAGCAATACGCGAAGTCGCGCAGTCAGCACCGGCGGCGTTACCTGTGCTGTCGCGGCAGGAAACCGCTTGGCTTGGTGCCGCTGAAGGGCCTTGATCTGAAGCGAGAAGGGGGCGCATTCCGCTTCGCCGGCAACACCTTTCGCGTGTTCAACAGCCGGCCGCTTCCCGAAGGCGAGATCAAGGACGGAACCAACTTCGCGCAGGATGCGCGTGGCAACTGGTGTCTCAACATCGTGATCGAGATGCCCGATGTTCAGGCCCGGCCGATCCGTTTCGGGGTCGGCATCGATCTCGGTCTGAAAGACTTCGCCGTGCTCTCGACCGGCGAGAAACTGCCGAACGCGCAACGGGCGCGCAAGCACAAGCGGCATGTCGCGAAGTTGCATGCGAAGGTCGCAAATGCTCGCGCCGATTTCCAGCGCAAACTCGCGCTCGATCTGGTGCGGCGCTTCGACTACATCGCGGTCGGCAATGTGTCGGCCACGAAACTCGCCAGAACCAGGATGGCGAAGAGCGTCTGCGACGCATCCTGGTCGTCCTTCCGAAACAAGCTCCGTTACAGGGCACTGGCGCACGGGGCCACGCTCGAGGAAGTCGACGAAAGCGGTTCTACCCAGTCCTGTTCGGCGTGCGGGTCGAAAGACGGCACGACGCGGCCGAAAGGTATCGCGGGACTGCGAACAAGAGAGTGGACCTGCAGTGACTGTGGTGTCGTGCATGATCGAGATACCAACGCTGCGCAGAACATTCTCCGATTCGGACGTGCATCGCCAGGTGCGGGAATCCCCCGTCTTTAGGCGAGGGAGGACGTCAAGTCATGCTCCATGCAGGATGGTTCGGTCGGCGACGAACGTGCGGCCGGCAACGCGGCCGGTGCGCGCGACGCCGGCCAGGCATCGCGCGCGAGCGGGACGTCAGGCCGCCGCGTTGCCCTGCGGCGCCACGGCCACCGATGCCTCGCTTGTCAGCATCAGGAACGTGTACGTTTCGCGCAGGTACAGGCGGACGACCTTGTCGGTGTGGCTCGTGTAGCCGATCGACACGTCTTCGCCGAGGTGCAGCTCGTAATCGCCGCCGCGGGTGGACAGCACGCAGCCGCCGCTGATCGCCGGCGCCCAGATGATCTCGCCGCTGACGATCCGCTTGATGTGGCCGAGGACCGGATAGCCCTGGTCGCGCGCCTCGCTGAGCGCCGTGTACGCGTCCGAGCCGAGCACCACCGAATACGGGCCGTCGACGCCGGCGAGCCGCAGCGCTTCGAGCGCGTCGCTGATCGCGTCCGGATACGCGCTGACGTCGGCCGGTAGCGTGAGCTTGCGGTTCGACGTGCCTTCGCGGATGCCGACGATGCCCGCAGCCCGGTAGCCGTCGAATATCGCGCCGTCTTCCGCGAAGGCCAGCCGCTGCGCGGCGTCCTTCGCCGGCTGCCAGTCGGCGTCGCGCGCGCCGCGCTCGACGCTGTCGATCGCATCGCGGCTCAGTTCGAACGGCACCGTGAGTTCGACGATCGTGCGGACTTCGCGCAGCCTCGCGCCGACCTGCTCGCGCGGGGCGGCCACGTCGAGCAGGTGCCCGGTGCCGACGGCCGACAGTTCGGGGCCCGCCGGGCCTTCGACGTCGACCACACGGCGCCCCGCCACCGAGCGCTTGAAGGTGCGTGCCACTTCTTCCTCGATCTGTTCCCAGGCGGACGACGAGATCGGCGCGAGTTCGCGGTGCAGGTTATTCATAGGCTTTGGCTCCTTTCAGCGATCCGATGTTCAGCGAGCCGTCACGGCGCGACTCGGGTGATGAGGGTTCCGGCCGGGCGGTCGGGGCAGCATCGGCATCGGCTGGCGCCGGGCGATCGGCGAGCGCTTCCAGCAGGTCGGCCGACGGCACGAAGAACAGCGAGCCGGTGACCGCGCGGCTGTAGTCGAGCAGCCGGTCGTAGTTGCCCGGAGGGCGGCCGACGAACATGTTCTCGAGCATCTGTTCGATCGGCGCCGGCGAACGCGCGTAGCCGATGAAATAGGTGCCGAATTCGCCGGAACCGGGCCGCCCGAACGGCATGTTGTCGCGCAGTATCTTCACTTCCTGGCCGTTTTCGTCGAGCGTGGTCAGCGAGCTGTGCGAGCACGACGGCTTCACGTCCGGCGCGAGTTCGATGTCGGACAGCTTGGTGCGACCGATGATGCGCTCCTGCGTTTCGACCGCGAGCGCGTTCCAGCCGGCCATGTCGTGCAGGTACTTCTGCACGATCACGTAGCTGCCGCCCGCGAATCCGGCATCCTCGTCGCCGATCACCGTGAAGTCGACCGCTTCGCGGCCTTCCGGGTTCTCGGTGCCGTCGACGAAGCCGATCATCGCGCGCTGGTCGAAATTGCGGAAGCCGTGCACTTCGTCGACGACCGTGACCGCGTCGCCGAGTGCGCCGAGCAGTTGCGTCGCGAGTTCGAAGCACAGGTCCATCGCTTCGGCGCGGATGTGCAACAGAATGTCGCCGGGTGTCGCGACCGCGACGCGCTGGCCGGCGCCGAATTCGCGGAACGGATGCAGCGACGCTGGGCGCGGGGCGCCGAACAGCGCATCCCATGCGTCGGCGCCGAAGCCGCAGACGCACGACAGGTTGCCGTCCGGCACGCGCTTGCCGACCGAGCGCACCAGCGCGGCGATGTCGCCGCACCATCCTCGGATCGTGTCGGCGCGGTCGGCGCCCGGGTTGACGGTGGCGACAAGGAAGATCGCGCTGCGCGTGATCGTGCTGTGGACAGCCTGGGAAAGCGGGGGACGGGTTTGCATCGCGGCCTGCCGGTCAGTCATGTCGGGACGAACGGCCCGCGGATGCCGCGGCGCGCGAGGGCGAACGGTAGGACTGTGTCATGCGACTGTTCTCTTTGTGACATGCGGATGAAGGACGTTGCGCGGGCATCGCGCAACGGGCCGCAGCGGCGGCGGCGGCCTGTCGCCCGGGCGCGAAAAGGGGCGGCAGGCAGGGTGGCCGCGCGTTCGCCCGGCGCGTGGCTGTTCCGCACCGCGTAACGTCGTCGAGCATGCAATCTAGCAGCTTCGGCGGGTCTTTGGAACACGTATCGTCAATCTGTCATTCGAATGGGTCAAACGATGAACGGTTTGTGCGGGCTTCGCCCAGCTGTGCTCCTGACGCGCGCGACGCTGTGCTCTTGAGACCGTGTGACGTGCGCGGTAGATTGGGTTCGCTCGCGATTCGCGACGATGCGCGCGCCGGTGAAGCCGGCCGCGGCGCTGCTTTCCGGTCCCCATCATTCCATCGCCCGACACGTCGAACATGTCTACCGCTTCCTGGCCGCCGGCCGAACACCTGCGCCGTCGCTTCGGTCATTTCCTTCATGCCGCCGAGCTGGGCGGGCTGATCGTGATCGGACTCGCGACGGTGTTCGCGATGGCGCAGGAGGCGTGGAGGGTGGTACTGGCCGGCGAGGTGTCGCTGACCGATCTCCTGCTGATGTTCCTGTATCTCGAAGTACTCGCGATGGACGTGCGCTATCTGCGGCTCGGCCGCTTGCCGGTGCGTTTTCCGCTGTTCATCGCGATGACGTCGCTCGCGCGGGATCTGATCTTGCGCGGCGCGACCGACAGCCCCGAGCGGATGCTGATGACCACCTTCGGGATCGTGCTGCTCGCGGTGGGCGTGCTGATCCTCAGTTTCGGGCAGCACCGGTTCCCGATCGAGGCCGACGACGCCGGCGACGATGCGCATGCGCGCAGGTAGGCGGGCGGAGCCCGACTGCGGGGCGGGGAATCGAATGCCTGAATGCCGGGCGCGCCATGCATGCGGCCCGAATCGTCCGAGGACGGCCGTCGATCGGCGGCGGTCGCCCGGATCGTCAATGCAGGAGGTATCGAATGGCCAGGCAACTGATCGTCGCCGTGTTCGGCAATGCCGACACGGCCCGTCGCGCGGCGAACGACTTCGACGCGCTGTCGGAGAAGCACGAAGGGTTTCATATCTATAACGGCATCGCCGTCGAAAAGGACGCGGCCGGCAAGCTCGCCGTGCTCAACGCCGAAGCGCCGCCGTTCAAGGGCGGGCTGATCGGCGCGATGGCGGGCGGCCTGCTCGGGATGCTCGCCGGGCCGCTCGGTGTCGCGACCGGCATGGCGGCCGGCGCGGGGCTCGGCACCGTCGCCGATGCGGCTGGCCACGCGCTGCTCGACGGCCGGTTCGTCGAATCGGTTGCGACGCAGCTCGTGCCCGGCAGCGCCGCGGTCATTCTCGAGGCGCGGGAGGTCACGCCGTTCTCGGTCGACAACGTCGTGACGGGGTTCGGCGGCAAGGTCGTTCGTCACGCGCTCGGGTAGGCGGGGCGCGTTCGCGCCGTGCGCGAATGTGCCGTGCAATGCGCCGGCATCGCGGCGACGCTATCGCCGTGCTTCCTGCGATCGTGCTAGCGTTGCCGGGTCGGGCGCGGCCGATCGATCTTTGCGCCGATGACATCGCCGACGCGCGCGCATTCGCACACTTCGAATGCACGTGCGCGTCGCGCTGCCGCTGCCCGACACGACGATCGGGAATGCCGCGCATTGATCCGAGCGTGACGCGACACGCACGGATCGATGTCGCGTGATGACATGGCACGACGTTGCGACGTCGCGACATGTTCCCGCAGCAACATGCACGCCGCAGAAACGGATGGCACGAGAACGCCGCGTGCCGCCGTCTTTCCATCTGTTCACCACGTCCGCGCGATTTGGCGTTTCACCGCCAAACTGTCACTTACATTCGCCGAATTGACGCAGTAGGATGCCGATCCCTGTCATGATGGGTTTCGCATTGATATCCGCCTTCACTTTCGGTAATGGACGACGCTCGAACCGGAACGCCCGCGATCGCGCACGGCTATCCGGCTTCCCGCATCGACGCGGCATGCTCGCCGATGCGTCACGGGCCGGTTCACCGCAGGCGGGGCGAGGCGGATGAAGCTCTACGAAAAGTTCGCGAACGACATAGAGAGACTCATCCGGCAACGCGTGTATCGACACGGCGATCGCGTG